>JANMVO010000578.1:0-8606 GCA_031392805.1 Rhodoferax sp.
ATCTGCTGCCCGATGCTTGACCGACGTGCCACTGCCTTGATCCAACCCGCCGTCGATGCGCTGGCGCGCCGCCTGGTGCGTGGCGGCATGGGGGCCAGCCAGATCACCGTTGCCGGGCTGCTCATTGGACTATTTGCTGCGTTATTAATAGCTAATGATGAATATTTTACGGGGGCTATCGCCATATTCCTATCTCGAACCTGCGACGCGCTTGATGGTGCCGTGGCGCGCCTGACCCAACCCACCGACCATGGCGGCTTTCTCGACATTGCGTTTGACTTTCTGTTTTACGCCAGCATTCCGCTGGCCTTTGCCATTGGCAACCCGCTGCAAAACGCCCTGCCCGCCGCAGTGTTGCTGGCCGCGTTTGTAGGCGCGGGGTCGAGCTTTCTGGCGTGCGCGGTGATAGCCACCAAGCGCGGCATGTCCAACCTGAACTATCCCAACAAATCGTTTTACTTTTTAGGCGGGTTGACGGAGGCCACGGAAACCCTGGCCTTCTTTGCCGCCATGTGCTGGTGGCCCGGGCTTTTCCCCGAACTTGCCTATGCATTTGCCGCCCTGTGTCTCATCACCATCGTCACCCGCATCTGGTGGGGCTGGCACGCTTTTCAGGATGCCCCCGCATGAACAATAAAAAAAAAATCGCTGTGCTGGCGCTGGTCGTGGCCGGCCTCGCCGCTTTCTTTGTGCTGGACCTGGGACGCTTTTTAAGCCTGGGTTACCTCAAGCAAAGCCAGTCTGCGTTTGCTGATCTTTATGCCAAAAATCCCTGGCAAGTGGTCATCACGTACTTGCTGATTTATCTGGCCGCAACGGGTTTGTCGCTGCCTGGGGCGGGCACCATACTGACGCTGGCGGGCGGCGCGATCTTTGGCCTGGGCTGGGGCACGCTGATTGCCTCGTTCGCGTCCACCATCGGCGCCACCCTGGCGTTTCTGGCGGCGCGCTTTGTGCTGCGAGACAGCCTGCAAGCCCGCTTTGGCAAGCGCCTGGCCGAGATCAACAGCGGCATTGCCAAAGACGGCGCGTTTTACCTGTTCACGCTGCGCCTGGTGCCACTGGTGCCGTTTTTTGTGATCAACCTGGTGATGGGCTTGACCAAGATGCGCACCCGCACGTTTTACTGGGTCAGCCAGTTGGGCATGCTCGCTGGCACGGCGGTGTATGTAAACGCGGGCACGCAGCTGGCAAGACTTGATTCACTCAAGGGCATCCTGAGCCCGGCGTTGCTGGGTTCGCTGGTGCTGCTGGGCATTTTTCCGCTGCTGGCGCGCAAAATTGTTGAAATTGTCAAAGGCCGCAAAGTGTATGCGCGCTGGGCGCATCTGAAGCCCAATACGTTTGACCGCAATCTGATCGTGATTGGTGCCGGGGCAGGTGGCCTGGTGTCGGCCTACATTGCGGCTGTGGTCAAGGCCAAAGTCACGCTGGTGGAAGCCCACAAAATGGGTGGCGACTGCCTGAATTACGGCTGCGTTCCGAGCAAGGCCCTGATCAAAACGGCCCGCCTGGCGCACCAGATCCAGCACGGTGCCCGCTACGGCCTGAACAACAGCGAGCCGTCGTTCAGCTTCAGGGCGGTGATGAAACGGGTGCGCGATGTGATCACGGCCATCGAGCCGCATGACAGTGCGCAGCGCTACACCAGCCTGGGTGTGGAAGTGCTGCAAGGTTACGCAAAAATCACCACACCGTGGACGGTTGAGATTGCGCTGGCCGACGGCAGCACGCGGACCCTGACCACCCGCGCCATCGTGATTGCCACCGGAGCGCAGCCGTTTGTGCCGCCGCTGCCCGGCATCAATGACTCGGGTTATGTGACCAGCGACACCTTGTGGGACGAATTCTCCAAGCTGCGGGAAATCCCCAAACGCATGGTGGTGCTGGGCGGCGGACCGATTGGCTGCGAGCTGGCGCAATGCTTTGCCCGTCTTGGCGCGCAAGTCACCCAGGTGGAAATGGCGGACCGCATCATGATTCGGGAAGACAAAGCGGTGTCAGGCCTGGCGCGCGCCGCATTGCAAGCCGATGGCGTGAACGTGCTCACCAGCCACAAGGCCCTGCGTTGCGAGGTGATTCAGGCACCCGCAGTTCAATTACAGCCTGAAAACCTGGGCACCGGCAACGTGCACGATGAATTCGACGCCCCGCCCTTGAGCACCTACAACGAGTCGGCCTGGACGACCACGTTTGGCGGGAGACTGGAGGGCGCCAACACAGGTCCAAGCGCGCACCCGAAGGCGGCGCGTGAAAACGCGAAAATCCTGGTGCTGGAACACGCGGGCCAGGAGGTTCGCATCGAATTCGACGCCCTGCTGTGCGCCGTGGGCCGCGTGCCACGGCTGGCTGGTTACGGGCTTGAGGAACTGGGCATTCCCACTGCCAAACCGGGGGGCGGCACGATCCAGACCAATGAGTACCTGGAGACCATCTACCCCAACATTTTCGCCGCAGGTGACGTCGCCGGGCCTTACCAGTTCACCCATGTGGCGGCGCACCAGGCCTGGTACGCGGCTGTGAACGCGCTGTTTGGCAGCGTCAAAAAATTCAAGGTGCATTACTCGGTGATTCCCTGGGCCACCTTCATCGACCCCGAAGTCGCGCGAGTCGGCTTGAACGAACAGGAAGCCGCTGCGCAGGGCATCGCGCATGAGGTCACCCAGTTTGACATTGACGAACTTGACCGGCAGATTTGCGACGAAGGGGCCGACACCAAAACGCATGGTTTTGTGAAGGTGCTTACGGTGCCGGGCAAGGACAAAATTCTGGGCGTCACCATCGTTGGCACACATGCCGGTGATTTGCTGGCCGAATATGTGCTGGCCATGCGACACGGCTTGGGGCTGAACAAAATTTTAGGCACCATTCACACCTACCCCACACTGGCCGAGGCCAACAAATACGCGGCCGGTGAATGGAAGCGTGCGCACCAGCCAGAAGCACTGCTGTCGTGGGCGCGCCGGTTCCACGACTGGCGGCGCGGCTGATGGCGTTGGACAATCATGCTGAATGCTACCGTTTTAGTATCTACTAAGGCATATTACACAAGGGCTATGGCCCATTTTGGCTCTATTTTATGGCCGGTTTGGTGTTGTGCGTCGCTGGTGCACGCGGTCGCCATTGCCGCTGACCCGCCACCCCTTTTGCCATCCGTTCTGCCATCCGTCACGCCACCCCACCCGCAACCTCTGCTACGCGCCTTCTCGTCCGCCACTGCGGCGCAGCCGCCCAGCCCGTGGCGCGCCGTGGGGCTGCCCAAAGGCAAAGCGCCGCTCACACGCATGGACATCGCCACCCTGGAAGGCGAACGCGTGCTGCGCCTCGCCAGCGACAAGTCTTATGGCACTCTGTCGCACGCACTGCCTGACATTGCCTTGAGCCCGCAGGCCACGCTGCGCTGGAAATGGCGACTGGACCAAGGCCTGCCCGGCGCTGATTTGCGGCGCAAGGACGGGGATGATTCACCGCTGCGGGTGTGTGCCCTGTTTGATTTGCCGCTTGAAAAACTGGGTTTCATGGAGCGCAGCCTGATGCGCATCGCCCGCAGCGCCAGTGGCGAACCATTGCCCGCCGCCACGCTGTGCTATGTGTGGGACCACAATTTGCCAACTGGCACCGAGCTGGCCAATGCCTACACCCGCCGGTTACGCTTCATCGTGCTGAACTCGGGTGACAGCCCGCTGGGCATCTGGGTGACCCACGAGCGTCGGCTGGCCGAAGATTTTTTGCGCGTTTTCAAAAGTGACCTGAGCCAAGACCCTGGCAGCGTGCCGCCCCTCATCGCCATTGTGGTGGGCGCGGATTCGGACAACACGGGCGGCGCCAGTCTGGGCTTCATTGGCGACATTATTTTGAAGCCATGACACATCTCCAGGCATGACGAAGCAATTGCTGCTTCTGGGTGCCGCGCTGGCCCATGTGAACCTGCTGGCCCATCTGGGCCAACATCCGGTGCCGGGCGTGCAAGTCACCCTGATCACGCCGCATCCGCGACTGATTTCCAAGGACATGCTGGCAGGCTTTGTCGCGGGACAGAACGCGCTGGACGACTGCGTTATCCCCCTGGAGCCACTGGTCCAGCGAAGCGGCGTGCGCTGGCGGGCCACCCGTGCGGTGGCGCTTGACGCACCGGCGCGCGCCGTGCTGCTGGACGATGGCAGCGAGCTGCATTTTGATTGGCTCAGCATCAACAACGAGCCACTGCAAGACCGCGATGCGGTGGAGCGTGCCATTCCTGGCGCGCGCAAAAACGGCTTGTTTGTGCACCCGGTTGAAGCCTTTTGCGCGCTCTGGCCAAGCGTGCCCGAACTGGCCGCAACGCGAGCCATGCGCGTGGCGGTCATTGGTGGTGGGGTTGCGGTTGGCGATGCTGGCCGCAGCGTTGGTGGCGTCAGCCATGATGCCCGTCCCGGTGCCAGCAGCGGCGCCTGGTTGGCGATCGAGCTGGCGATGGCCGTTCGCCAGAGGCTGCCAGGCGCTGCCGTCACGCTGATCACCGGCGGTGCACCGGTAGCCGCCTGCGAATCAGCTGCGGTGCAAAGGCGCATTGCGCAGGCACTGCGACGGCGCAACGTCACCGTGCTGGCCGATTCAGCGACGGGTATCCAGGCAGGTGAGGTCCTGCTGGGCAGCGGCGCGCGCCTGGCCTGCGATGTGCCAATCATGGCCACCGAGCCCTGCGCACCCGCGTGGCTGGCAGACAGTGGCCTGGCGCTGGACGCGCATGGTTTCATCGCGGTGGACGCCTGCCAACGTGCCACCCGCCACGCCAATGTGTTTGCGACCGGCCCCGTGGCTGCGCAGGTTGACCGCGATGGGGGCTACGTGGCCAGTGCCGCGCGTGCGGCATCGACTTTGGCAGCAAGTCTTGCGTCAGTCATGGCTGGGCTGACGCCCGCCCTGCGTCAGCCGTCGACCCTTCAAGCGCACCTTCAAACACTGGGGCTGCTGTCGTGTGGTGACGGCCATGCCATTGCGAGTTGGGACGGCTATGGCGCGGAAGGCCGCTGGGTCGGGTGGCTCAAGCGCAGCATGGATCGCAGGTTAATTGCGAAATATCGCGGTCTTTAGGGATAAACTAGCCTGTAGCCCTTGTCCAATATACATATATTGCTATTTTTTTAGTATATTCCAACAATTATTTCCGGGTATTTGCGATTGC
This sequence comes from Rhodoferax sp., assembly GCA_031392805.1. Lineage (GTDB taxonomy): Bacteria > Pseudomonadota > Gammaproteobacteria > Burkholderiales > Burkholderiaceae_C > JANYCG01. Next base: position 5,165 of record JANMVO010000578.1, read on the forward strand.
TGTTACTTTAAGGATGCGCGGATTTATTGCGCCCTTCCCTAGCGACCAGCAGAGCCACCACGCAGCACAGGCCGAATAAATTTCAGCAAAATCTGCTGTAAAGGATTTGAGTTTCCAAACGGCCGCCAGGTGAGTTTCAGCCTTTGATGGTAGGCATCAAAATGCAGACCCCAAGGCGCGGCCTTGATTGCACCGCGACCTAAAAGTACTTTCAGGACCGAGGTGCCCATCAACCCGGCGCACAGATCACAGGCCATGATCGTCGATGGTACGCGTTTCTCATGAAATTTCACCGCTTCGGGGGCGACCAGATAGTCGCGATTCAACATGGCCGGCGACAAGCCCGCAATGAATCGGGCGTATTGCTCTTGCTGCTCGTGGCCTTCCACCTTGAAGTAATCTTCAAAACTCATACCTCTGGGACTGAAATAGAGAAAAGCCGTGCCCATTCCCAGCGGTGCCGCTGTCAGCGCCGGAATGCCTTTTTCGCGGCATTTGGCAAACACCAGGCGGCGCGCGGACAGCGCGAAAAAATCCAGCCCATCCACATACACATCCACATCGCGCAAAAACTCATCCACGCTTGCAGGGGTGACGCCTTCAGGAAACAACCGCAGGTCGATTTCCGGGTTGATGTCCCTCGCCATACGGGCCATCGTGTCGAGCTTGGGCTGCCCCATGAATGGCATGAAAGCGCCAGCTTGCCGGTTCAGGTTATGGACGTCAAACTCGTCAAAGTCTGAAATATTGAAATTGCTGATTCCAAGCCGGGCAAGCGTCAACAAATGCGCGCCACCCACCCCGCCCAAACCGGCAATGCCAATGCGAGCCACTTTTAGTTTGGCCTGCTCTGCCTCTGTAACCCAGCCAATATTGCGCGAGTAGGCGAGGCTGTAGTCAAATGCGATTGGAGCAACCATAAGAAGACCTTCAGTTTGAAATTTTTGGTGGATGCCCCCTGATTTAAATCAAGGCCTGAGGCTTTCCCCCTGTATACACAAAATTGCATGCAATTGGTGAAAAACACGTCAGGCTTCAGGCTTGCAGCGCCCCCCACATCTCCTTATCGCGCTGCGCCGTCCAAATGCGCGGATTTTTTATACCTTTGGCTTCGTCGTAAGCGCGGCTAACGTCAAACGGCAGGCAGTGCTCGTAAATGAAGACGTGGCCGAAGATGGGGTCCATGCTTTTGCGAGTGTGGGCCATGGCGGCTTTCAGGTCCATATTGGCTCGGGCCGCTTCCTTGCCGGCGTTGAACAGGGTGGTGACCCAGCGTTGGGTGTAATCGAGTGCCTTGGTGACGTTGGCGGCACCCTTCATGGCTTCGCCGCGGCCTGGCACGATGGCCTCGGCTTTCAACGCGCGCAGGGCTTCCAGTGTGGCGGGCCATTCTTCCAACTGGGCGTCGCCGGTGTACACGCCGGCTTCATACTCGACAAGATCACCGCTGAACAGCACCTTTTCTTCTTCCACCCAGGCGATGGTGTCGCCGCGCGTGTGGCCCGGGCCCGGATGCCAGATTTGCACTTTGACTCCGCCTAGATCCAATGTGAGTTTGCCGGGTACTTCGCCCCCGACGCGGCCATCCGTGTCGGTTACCTGCTTCACAGGGTTGCCGCCGCCAATGACCAGCGTCGGCCAGGTAAGGCCCGGCACGCCTTCAGCACCGCGGAACAGGCGCGGAAAACGCTCCATTTCAGACTGCATGTCTTCCTTGCCGCGTTCGATGATGAGCTCCAGCGTGCCCTGACTAGCTATTATTTCAGTAGCTCCTTCTGAAAGGTAGGCGCTGGCTCCGAGCACACGGACTGCATGGTAGTGGGTGAGCAGGACGTATTTGATGGGCTTGTTGCTGACGCTGCGGATGCGGGCAATCAGATCTTGCGCCATATCGGGCGTGGCGGTGGCGTCACTCACCAGCACGAATTTCTCGCCAATGATCACGCCAGAATTTGGATCGCCCTCGGCGGTATAGGCCCAGCAGTGCGCACTGAGTTGCTCAAAGGTGATTTTCTTGTCGGCCAGATCGGCTTGCGAGGCAAAAGATTTGTTGGTGGGTGGCGGTGTGGCGGTGGTCATGCGGTTCTCCAGGGGCAGCACATCGTGATGCGATTGATTCGGGTCGCCTGGTGGCTCCCGCTGAGTTTATCCAATCGCACTGAGTTATGTACCGCTGATTTTTAAAGACTGACAGGAATGGCCCAGCGCTCAATTCTTTCTTTCATCGACGCTCCTCAAGCCACCCTCCAGCATGGCAACCACTTCTTCGGCAAAGGCGGCATAGCGCATGCTGCCCTGTGGGCGCAGCCAGGTAAAGGTCCAGTTGATCATGCCAAACAGCATCATCGTGATGGCGGTCTGGTTGCTGGCGTTGACGCGCAGCGGGTAGGCGCGGCGCAAGAACCGGGTCACGGCGGAGACCACGTCACGCTGGCGGTTCAGGATCAGTTCGCGTTGGTCTGCACCCAGAAATTTGGTGTCGTTCAGCAGGGCCACGTGGCGTGTGGCTGAGGTTTCGTATTCGGCCAGGAAGCTGCGGACCAGCTCGTGCAGCGTGGCGCAGTCATCCAGGTTGCGGCGTTGGGCCGTGGCTTCTACCTGGCCGATGAGGCCGAGCAGGCGCTGGGTGTAGCGCTCCAGCAGGTCAAACAAAATCGCCTCCTTGGCGCCGTAGTAGTGGTACAGGCGCGCCTTGGATGTGCCACTGGCAGCGGCGATGTCGTTCATGCTGGCGGCGGGGTAGCTTTTGTCGGCAAAACACGTGGCGGCGCGGTCCAGGATTTCTTCGCGCTTGATCTCAAAAGTTGCAGATTGGGGGCGGGCCATGGCGGGATTATCCGGGTATCTTTATGATTCGAGCCATGCCCTCAAAGAACCAGGAATTTGCCACTTACTGCTGCGACTTGATGGGCGCGATTGGCCCGTGCGTGCTGCGCCGCATGTTTGGCGGCTTTGGCATCAGCCGGGATGGCCTGACGGTGGCCATCATGACCGACCTGGGCCAGGGCGAGAAGCTGTGGCTCAAGGCCGATGACGGCTCACGCGCGCTGTTTGAGGCCGCCGGTTGCCAGCGCTTTGGCTATCTGCGCGAGGGCGTGTCCCGGGGCATGAACTACTACAGCGCGCCGGAAGAAACCATGGATTCGCCACAGCAGATGGCACCGTGGGCGCGGCTGGCACTGGAGGCGGCTTTACAGGCGGCTGCGAAGGCGACGTTGACCGGCAAGGCAAAGGTCAAAGTCGCGGCAAAAGCAAAAGCAAAGGCACAAGCAAAGGCAAAGACAAAAACAGAGCTAAAACCCAAGGCCATCAAGGCTAAGGTCGCTGTGGCGGTCAAAAATAGCCCAAAACCCGCAAAACAGCCAAAATAACCAGTCTATTCAGGCTATAGCCCTTGTCCAGTGTGCATAATTAGCTACTTTTTATATAGCATTGTGCACTT
>JANMVO010000526.1:0-1786 GCA_031392805.1 Rhodoferax sp.
AAACGAAGAGCTGCGCCGTGCGCAACTGGAACTGGACGCCAGCCGTGAACGCTATTTCAACCTCTATGACCTGGCCCCGGTGGGCTATTGCACCATCAACGAGCAGGGGCAGATTCTGGAGGCCAATATTGCCGCTGCCAGTCTGCTGGGGGTGACCCGCAGCGGCCTGGTCGGGCAGCGGCTCAGCCGCTTCATTGTCAAGGCGCACCAGGACACCTACTACCTGTACAACAAACGGATGTTCACGTCGGGCGAGCCGCAGGCCTTTGAGTTGCAGATGTCAAAAGACGATGGCGTGAATTTCTGGGTCAATGTGACGACCACGTTCGCGCACGACAGCAGTGGCGCGCCGGTGCAGCGCCTGGTGCTCAACGACGTGACCGATGCCAAGATCATGGCAACGGCCATGCAGACCAGTGAGGCCCGCTACCGCGCCATGGTGGAGTCGTCGCCCGACGCCATCGTGGTCCACCGCGACGGGAACATTGTTTATGCCAATCCGGCCACAGTCAAAATGTTTGGCGCCAAGGCGGCCCACAACCTGGTTGGCAAACCCCTGATGGGCCAGGTTCACCCGGACTTTCACGCCATCGTGCTGGCGCGGGGGAAGCACTTTGCCAAACTGAATTCCGTCGCCTTGCCGATGGTCCAGATCGTATTGCTCAAGCTGGACGGCACGCCCATGAACGCGGAGGTTCAGACCATCGCAACGGTGTACGACGGCGTTGCGGCCATTCAGGCCACGGTGCGCGACATTACTGACCGGTTGCGCGCCGAAGCATCGGCACTCGAAAGTCAGGCACGCCTGCGCTATGCAGCCAACGCCGCGCGGCTGACCTATGTTGAAGTGGATTTGGTGAACGGCGGCGCACGCACGGCCGAAAACTTTGCCGCCGTCATGGGGTATGCGTCACCCGCTGCGCAGGAGACCGATGCGTCATTGGGCGTGCGCGCGCTGCTGGAGCACGTGGTGCCCGCAGACCGGGCCCGCGTCCAGGCATCAGTGGAATCCTTCACCAGTGGCAAACTGCCCGGAACACTAGATTACCGGGTCTTGGGCGATGACCAGGTTGAGCGCTGGATCGAAAGCAGCTGGTCCGCCGAGTTCAACGCGGACGGCAAGCCGGTCAAAAACTTCGCCATCAACTTAGACATCACCGAGCGCAAGCAGGCGCAAGCGGCCTTGCGCGAGAGCGAAGCGTTCAGCCGCAGCATCATCAAAAGCAGCCCTGACTGCATCAAGGTGCTCGACCTGGAAGGCAATTTGCTCTCCATGCAGAGCGGGCAGGAACTGCTGGGCATCGAAGACATTCAACCTTTTTTAAATAAGTCGTGGTTCGATTTTTGGACCGGCGAGAACAGGCGGGCGGCGCAAGCGGCGGTCAAGTCTGCGGCGGCGGGCGGGGCGGGAAGCTTCGTCGGTTTTTTCCACACGTTGCGTGGCGAGCCCAAGTGGTGGGACGTGGCGATTTCGCCGATTCTCGATGCCAATGGCAAGCCTGCGCGTCTGCTCGCGGTGTCGCGCGACGTGACGCAGCGCCAACAGGCAGAGGAAGTCCTGCGCCAACGCACCGCCCAGTTCGAGTCGTTGCTCAATGATGCGCCGCTTGGCATTTATTTGATTGATGCCGACTTCCGCATTCGCCAGGTCAACGCCGCCGGGCTGCCGACGTTTGGAGATATTCATGACCTGATCGGCCGTGACTTTGCCGAGGTGATGCACATTTTGTGGCCACAGACAAAGGCCGATGAAGTGATCCAGCAATTTCGCCACACGCTGGCCACG
>JANMVO010000617.1:0-2317 GCA_031392805.1 Rhodoferax sp.
GAAGGCAAGGTGCTGGTCAAGCCCGGCTGGCTGGCTATTTACGGCAAGGAAGCGGCAGAAGAAGTGGCCGATGCGAAAGACGGCGACAAGGGCCAAAGCCTGGTGCCGGTGGCCCCTGGCGAAAAAGTCAAAACCGAAACGGTCGATGCCAAGGGCCTCAAAACCCGCCCGCCCGCCCGTTATTCGGAAGCCACGCTGCTGGGTGCCATGGAAGGTGCCGGCAAGACGGTGGAAGACGACGAACTGCGCGAAGCCATGCAGGAAAAAGGCCTGGGCACGCCGGCCACCCGCTCATCCATCATAGAAGGCCTGATTGCCGAAAAGTACATGCTGCGCGAGGGCCGCGAGTTGATCCCCACCGCCAAAGCGTTCCAGCTGATGACGCTGCTGCGCGGCCTGGGGGTGGAAGAGCTGTCCAAGGCCGAGCTCACCGGCGAGTGGGAATACAAACTGGCGCAGATGGAGCACGGCAAACTGAGCCGCGAAACCTTCATGGCCGAGATTGCCGCCATGACCGAGCGCATGGTCAAAAAAGCCAAGGAATACGACCGCGACACCATTCCCGGTGACTACGCCACACTGGCTGCGCCGTGCCCCAACTGCGGTGGCGTCGTCAAGGAAAACTACCGGCGCTACACCTGTACAGGTCCAGCCAGAACCCTCTCCCCTGGCGGGAGAGGGCAGGGTGAGGGGAGTGCCGAAGACAACGGTTGCGGCTTCTCGTTTGGCAAAACGCCTGCGGGACGCACCTTTGAGGTCGCTGAAGTGGAGCAATTCCTGCGAGACAGAAAGATCGGCCCGCTGGACGGCTTCCGCTCCAAAGCGGGCTGGCCGTTCACCGCCGAGATGGTCATCAGGTTCGACGAAGAAACCAAAAACTACAAGCTGGAATTTGACTTTGGCGACGACAGGAAGGGGGAAGAGAGCGGCGAGCTGATCGACTTCTCGGCTCAGGAAACCTTGGGACCTTGCCCCAAGTGCGGAGCCGGAACCGGCAACGCCGCAGGCGGCTCCGTGTTTGAGCATGGCAAGAACTATGTGTGCGACCGCTCTGTGCCCACCTTGGCGCAACCCACACCCAGCTGCGACTTCAAGAGCGGCCAGGTCATCCTGCAACAACCCATCGCGCGCGAACAGATGAGCAAGCTGCTGGCCACCGGCAAGACCGATTTGCTGGACAAGTTTGTCAGCATGCGCACGCGCCGCGGCTTCAAGGCCATGTTGGCGTGGGACGCCGCGGCGGGCAAGGTGAATTTTGAATTTGCGCCATCGAAGTTCCCGCCGCGCAAGACGGCTGGAGCTTCCACCGGCAAACCAGTTACTACTAAAGCAGTAGCTACTTATGCAATAACGACGGGGGCTACAGGCACAAAAGCACCTCTAAACAAGGCTGCGACGGCAAAAACGGCTGCAAAAACCGCTGGCAAGGCCGCCAGCAAAACCACCCAGCCCGCAGGTAAGACCGGCAAGGCTGTTGCACCTCGCAAAACGCCTTCCAAAGCGCCGCGCGCAGCCACGCCCGGCACCGGCCTGCAGCCCAGCCCGGCGCTGGCCGCCGTCATCGGCACTGAGGCTGTGGCCCGCCCCCAGGTCATCAAAAAACTGTGGGACTACATCAAGGCCAACAACCTGCAAGACGCTGCCAACAAGCGCAACATCAATGCCGATGCCAAGCTGCTGGCCGTGTTTGGCAAGCCACAGGTGACGATGTTTGAACTTGCGGGGATTGTGGGCAAGCACTTGGCTTAGCTACAGAAACGAAGGGGCCAACCACTGCGGCAAGCTTGCCGCATCCCTGAGGTCATCGGGCCGTGCCTACACTTGCCGGCATGAACTCGCAGACCCAGACACCATCCCCCGCGCCAGGCGCAAAGTCACCCCAGCAGCCCAGTGCGTACCCACGCCGTGTGCTGCTGGCGGTCAGCGGCCTGGCGCCACAAATCGTCACGGAAACCATTTACGCCCTGGCCTCCAATGCAGAGGCAGCTTTTGTGCCGACCGAGGTGCATTTGATCACCACCCGTGAGGGTGCACAGCGGGCCGAGCTGTCGCTGCTCAGTGACGACCTGGGCTGGTTCCACAAGCTGTGTGCCGACTACCACTTGCCCGGCATCACGTTCAACCGCAAAAACATCCACATCATGCGGGATGCCAATGAGCGCGGCATGGACGACATCCGCAGCGTTGAAGACAACCGCGCCGCAGCCGACTTCATCACCGCCCGAGTGCGCGAATTCAGTGCCGACCCGACATGCGCTTTGCACGTATCCATTGCCGGTGGCCGCAAAACCATGGGCTTCTACCTGGGCTATGCGCT
>JANMVO010000629.1:0-2308 GCA_031392805.1 Rhodoferax sp.
TGCTGAGCGGGGAGTTGCGCGTTAAGACCGCACAAGTCTTGACAGAAGAAACCGCATGAACCAAGCCTTTAGCGATTACCTGGTTTTTGTGGACGAGAGTGGCTCGCCCAGCATGGGCGGCAACATTGACCCTCAATACCCGCTGTTCGTGCTGGCTTTTTTGCTGGTGAAGAAAAGCGACTACGCGCAGGTGGTGTGCCCGGCGGTAAGCACCTTCAAGTTCAAGCACTTTGGGCATGACCAGGTGATCTTGCATGAGCGCGAGATACGCAAGGACCTGGGGGCCTTCAAATTCCTGAAAACGCCGCAGATCAAGCAGGCGTTTCTGGATGAGTTGACAGACCTGATAGCGGCCATGCCGGTTCAGCTATGTTGCGTGGTGATTGACAAGGCCAAGCACCAGGCCAAGTACAAGACGCCTGCTCACCCCTATCACCTGGGGTTGCAGTTCGGGCTGGAGCGGGTGTTGGGCTTTCTTGAAAAGAACGGGCAGCAGCACAGCGCGCACGTGATCGTGGAGTGCCGTGGCAAAAGTGAAGACGACGACCTGGAGCTTGAATTTCGCCGCATTTGTGACAACGCTCCATTCACCGCGTCCAAGGTCAAGTTGGAAGTGGTTTTTGCTGACAAGAAGTCGAACGCGGTGGGCTTGCAGCTTGCCGACCTGATGGCGCGCCCGGTGGGAATGTCTGTGCTGAAACCTGATCAACCGAATCGCGCCGTTGACATCATCCGTCCGAAATTGATGGCGGTGAATGGTAGAACCACGGGTTGGGGGCTAAAGTGCTTTCCGTAAGCGAAGGCGCACTCCAAAAAACAAAAGGCCCCGGCAATCGCCGGAGCCCCATGTCGACCGAGAATCCCCAGTCCTTGGATGGAATTTTACACCGATGTATGTGGATTTGCCAGCGCCGCGAGGCTTCTGGCGAGTCCGTGGTGAGTCACATTTGCGGGCTACCTCCCCGAATTTCGGCGCGCAGCTTACCGAATTTGGGCTTGAGCTCCCCTAATTTGAGCAATAGCTCCCCGAATTTGGTGCCACTATGTACCCTTCCGGGCTTGATTTTCATTTAACGTGAAACAAGCCATGAGCGACGAGGAATTGCCGGATTCTGAATTCATCCTCTACCAGACGGAGGATGGCCGCACGCGGATTCAATGTCGTTTTGAGAACGAAACGGTCTGGCTGACGCAGAAGCAGATAGCCGATCTTTTCCAAATCGGCGTGGGCACGGTGAACCACCATTTGAAGGCTATTTTCGCCGAGGGCGATCTTCAGGCCGGGGCAACTATTCGACGTTATCGAATAGTTCAATCCGGAGGCGCGCGGCAAATTGCCCGTGAGGTGGAACTGGTGGCTGATTCAGTTATCCGGAAATTCCGGATAACTGCCGCCGATGGTTGCGTCGAAGACACACCCGTGTTTCGAAAGCCAATTTGTTTTTAGCTTTAACATGACCATGGCGACTACCATCCAACAAATCGACACTGGGCGGGCTGCACGCTCCGAACACCAGCGCCTGGAGTTCAAGGAAGCCAAGGCACAGTTTGACAACCGCAAGCTATACAAGTACTGCGTGGCCCTGGCGAATGAAGGCGGGGGGCATCTTTTGCTGGGCATAGAGGACAAGCTGCCGCGCAAGGTGGTGGGTACAACGTCATTCAATGACCCGGTGAAGATGGCGGCAAAGCTGTTTCAAGCGCTGGGCTTTCTGGTGGAGATTGAAGAAGTGATGCACCCCGATGGGCGGGTGCTGGTCTTCCATATCCCCGGGCGTCCGCTGGGCACGGTGTACGACTTCGAGGGCGCCTACCTGATGCGCGCTGGGGAAGAACTCGTGCCGATGAGTGAGGACCGCCTGCGCACGATCTTTGCCGAAGGGCAGCCAGACTGGCTTTCCCAGCCCGCGCTGACAGACTGCGACGATGACAAGGTGGTGCGACTACTGGACACGCAGAGCTACTTTGATCTGTTGCACCTGCCGTATCCGGTGAACCGCGCTGGCGTGTTGGAACGGTTCGAGAGTGAGAAGCTGATTCAGCGCGAGGACGCCGGTTGGTCAATCACCAACCTTGGCGGAATGCTGTTTGCAAAGAAGCTGGAGCAGTTTGACCGGCTGGCCCGCAAGGCGGCGAGGGTGATTGTTTATGAGGGCACAAACAAGCTGAAGACGAAGCTCGACAGGTCCGGCTCCCGGGGGTATGCCGTGGGATTTCAGGGGCTGGTGGAGTTCATCAACGGGCTGGTGCCGTCCAATGAAGTGATTGAGCAGGCGCTGCGCCGCGAAGTGAAAATGTTCCCCGAGAT
>JANMVO010000671.1:0-4653 GCA_031392805.1 Rhodoferax sp.
CGCTTTTTTATTGCCCAATGTTCTGTACAATGCGTGCATGCAAGCCATCACCTACACCGAAGCCCGCAACAACCTCGCGAGTCACCTCAGCCGGGTGGTGAGCGACTGCGACATCACCGTCATCACCCGGCAAAATGCCGAGCCAGCCGTGCTGATGTCCCTGCGCGAGTACGAGTCCTGGGTCGAGACCCTGCACCTGCTGCGCGGGCAAAACGCTGCGCGCCTGTTGAAGTCGGTGCACAACATCAACAACCGCAAAAACATCAAAAAGCGCGAGCTTATTGACGAGTGAAGCATGAAGAGTAAAAGTCAAGCGTGAAGCTAGTCTCGTTCGAAGCGGCGGCTTGGGAAGACTATCTTTCATGGCAGCAAAATGACAAACATGTGCTGCGCAAAATCAACGCGCTGGTCCGTGACATTCAGCGCGACCCGTTTGCGGGCATTGGCAAGCCCGAGCCGCTTAAACACAACCTGGCAGGTTTCTGGTCACGCCGCATCACCGATGGACATCGCATCGTCTACAAAATCGACTGTGACGATATCCTGATTGCGCAATGCCGGTATCACTACGAATAGTTCGCTCCGAACAGTTAGGCGCGAACAATTCACTGCGAATAAATAACCACGAATACCGCACCGTGAACAATCCAGTCTCCAAAAATCCAATGAGCGAAATCCCCACCCCAAGCCCGGCCCGCCTCCGCCAATTCGACCTGATCGCCTTCGACTGGGACGGCACGCTGTTTGACTCGACGTCCATCATCACCCGCTGTATTCAAGCGGCGGTGCGGGACGTGGGCGGCACGGTGCCGACCGACGTGCAGGCGTCATACGTCATTGGCATGGCGCTGATGCCGGCGCTGGCCCATGCGGCACCCGATGTACCCAAGGAAAAATACCCGGAGCTGGGTGCGCGCTACCGCCACCACTACATGGCGCACCAAAACGACATCAGCCTGTTTGGCGGTGTGCTGACGATGCTTTCTGAACTTAGAGGCCGCCAGCACCTGCTGGCGGTTGCCACCGGGAAAAGCCGCCAGGGGCTGAACGAAGCGCTGCACGCGGTCGAACTCAAAGGCGTATTTGATGCGTCGCGCACGGCTGATGAGACGGCGGGCAAGCCGCATCCGCGCATGTTGCAGGAGTTGATGCGCGAGCTGGGCGTCCCGCCTGAGCGCACCCTGATGATTGGTGACACCACCCATGATTTGCAGATGGCGATCAACGCGGGCTGCCCTGGCGTTGGGGTGAGTTATGGTGCGCACCAGCCCGACGCCTTTGACGCACTCAAACCCCGCTTCGTGGCGCATTCGGTACGCACGCTGCATGACTGGCTGCTGGCGCATGGCTGACCTGCCTGAATTGCCCGGTGCGGGTGACGGCAGAGCTGACGGCTTGGCTGGTGGGCGAGTTCATGGCGACGTGATTGCGCTATGCAACGCCAGTGACCTGCAGGATGGGGGAGATGCCGTGCCGTTTGACGTGATCTACCAGGGCCAGACCTGCCGCGCCTTTGCAATTCGCCATGCGGGGAGCGCGCATGCCTATCTCAACCGCTGCGCGCACGTGCCGATGGAGATGGACTTCCAGCCCAACCGTTTTTTTGACACCACGGGCCACTGGCTGATTTGTGCCACGCATGGCGCAACCTACCATCCGGCCACCGGCGCTTGCCTGGGTGGCCCGTGCCGCGGCGGCCTGGTGAAAATTGCCCTGCAAGAGCAGGGCGGCGTCGTGCACTGGCATACTGCCCACAACTTGAAACCGGTTGAGTTTTAAAGCGTTTAAAAAGATTTTTGCATGAACGATCCCATCAAGCCCGATCCGCAAACTGAGCCACCGCACCCGACTTCCATGCCAAATCAGCCTGAAGCCCGCGTGGATAAAGCGCCATCAGATATAAATAATGTAGCTAATGCTGCAGCGGCGCAAACCCCCACTTGGGAGCGTGCCACGCTCGAAAAGCTGGCCTTTGCCTCGCTCAATGAGCAACAGGCGCGTCGCCGCTGGAAAACATTCGTCTGGATGGCCTGGCTGGCGTTCTTTGTGTTTTTGACCTGGACCGTTTTGGGCCGCACCGGGGTGTCTAAAGACGCCTCATCGCAGCACACCGCCGTGGTGGAAATCAAGGGTGAGATTGCCTCAGGCACAGAGGCCAGTGCCGAACTGATCATCGCCGGCATGCGCGCTGCTTTTGAGGACCAAGGCGCGCAAGCCGTGGTGCTGCTGATCAACTCGCCGGGCGGCAGCCCGGTGCAGGCCGGCATCATCAACGACGAAATCATCCGACTCAAAGGCAAGTACAAAAAACCGGTGTACGTCGTGGTGGAGGAAACCTGCGCCTCAGCCGCCTATTACATCGCCGTGGCGGCCGACAAAATTTTTGTCGACAAGGCCAGCATTGTGGGCAGCATTGGCGTGCTGATGGACGGCTTTGGCTTCACTGGTTTGATGGACAAACTCGGCGTGGAGCGGCGCCTGATGACGGCGGGCGAGAACAAGGGTTTTCTGGATCCCTTCAGCCCTCAAACCGAGAAGCAGCGAGCCTTTGCCCAGACCATGCTGGACCAGATTCACCAGCAGTTCATATCGGTTGTCAAGGCCGGTCGCGGCAAGCGCCTGAAAGAGACGTCCGAGATGTTCAGCGGCCTGTTCTGGAGCGGCCAACAGGCGATTGATCTTGGCCTGGCAGACCAATTCGGCAACCTGGATTTCGTGGCCCGCGAGGTGGTCAAAGCCGAAGACATCATTGACTACACGCGGCGCGACAACGTGGCAGAACGCCTGGTCAAGCGCTTTGGGGCTTCAATTGGCGAGGGCTCAGTGCGCGCTTTAAAGGCGATTCCCGCGCTGCGCTAACCGCCAGGGAAGCGCGGATTTATTCCTCGCGGCCGGTGATCACTTGGCTTGTGCGGTCAGCAGCGCCCAATGGCAAACACGGCCGGTGTGGCGTTGTCTAGCGTCGATGCCTTTTGCTTCCAGCCTTCGATGGTTTGACTTCGGTTAACCCCGCTTTGCAACGTGAGCCCGCTCGACACGGCCAGCCGCGTGGTGTGCTGAAGCGTCTGAATCAGCGCCTGCATCATGGCGGCATTGCGGTACGGGGTCTCAATAAAGAGCTGGGTCTGGCCGGTTTTCAGGGCCAGTGATTCGAGATCTCGAATGCGCTGAGTGCGCTCGGTCGCGCCCGTTGGCAAATAGCCGACAAACGCAAAGTTCTGGCCATTGAGCCCACTGGCTGCCAACGCCAACAGCAGCGACACCGGCCCGACCAGTGGCACGACCTGAATGCCAAGATGATGCGCTGCGCGCACCACCGATGAGCCGGGATCGGCCACGGCGGGCATGCCCGCTTCGCTGACCAGGCCGATGTCATGTCCCTGCAGCGCCGGGGCCAGAAGATGTCTGGCGTCAAACTGGCCGTGGTGGTCGCCCTTCTTGTGGACCGCTCTGGGTAACTCCTGAATGTGTAGCGACTGAATTAGATTGGACAAGGGCTGCAGCTCATTGATGCGCTTGAGATAGGCTCGAGTGGTTTTGGCGCTTTCGCACACCCAATACGCCAGTTTGGCGGCGATGTGCAGCGTGGCCATGGGCATCACATCCTGCAAATGCGTTTGCGCCTCACAGCCAAAATCCAGCGGAGCGGGCACCAGATAAAGTTTGCCTTTTAAAGGGTCTGCGCTGGTCGCCGCAGGCCGGTCAGTTTTCTCGCTCATAAAACTTTTACCCCCGCAGCGCGCAGCATCTGGCAGGTGCGGATCAGCGGCAGGCCGACCAGCGCGGTGGGGTCGTCGCTGTCAATGGCGTCGAGCAGCGCAATGCCCAAACCTTCGCTTTTGGCGCTGCCAGCACAGTCATAAGGCGTCTCAAGCCGCAAATAGCACTCGATCTCCGCGTCGGCCAAGTCCCGAAACTTGACCTTGACCTGGGCCAGTTCCACGTGCGCAAAGCCGGTCTCGACGCAAACCACCGCAACGGCGGTCTGAAACACCACGGTTTTGCCACGCATGCGCCGCAGTTGCTCAGTCGCGCGGGCGTGGGTTCCGGGTTTGCCCAGCAGCTCACCGTTCAGGTCAACCACCTGGTCCGAGCCAATCACCACCGCGTGGGGGTGCACTGACGCCACCGCCTGCGCCTTGGCCATGGCCAGGCGGCAGGCCAGTTCGCGTGCTGACTCATTGGGTTGCGGTGTTTCATCCACCAGGGGCGACACCACGTCAAAAGGCAAGCGCAGGCGGAGCAGCAGCTCGCGGCGATAGGGCGAAGTCGAGCCCAGAATGAGTTGTCGGACAGCAGTTTGAGACATGCGTTGATTCTCTTACACTCAATGCATGAAACACGAGTCTGCCCCCACCCGTCTGGACATCAAGGCTCTGGCAAACGCTGGCGAAGAGATTGTGGGTTCTGATGTGCTATCAAAGTATGATCGTTTGTCTGAAGAAGCACGAGGGCTGGCGCATGATTATCCACTTGACTGGACGGCGCGCGGCGAAATTCGAAATGACCCTGCCGGGGAAGATCAGGTCTGGCTGCATGTGAGTGCCCGCACCTGTTTGCCCCTGGTGTGTCAGCGCTGCATGGGTCCGCTTGATGTGGCGCTGGGTGTGCACCAGTCATTTCGCTTTGTTGCGACAGAGGAAATTGCCTTGG
>JANMVO010000550.1:0-1641 GCA_031392805.1 Rhodoferax sp.
CGCACCGCCACAGGTGCCACACGGCGTGTAGCTGCGGTATTTGGACAGCAGCACACGGATGTGCATTTTGTAGGACTTGGTTTCCAGGTACTCAAAGAATCGCTTGATGCCAAACCAGTGCTGCGTCCACTTGCCGTTCCAGTTTGGAGAGCCGTGGACCACCCAATACTGGTGCTCCGGCGTCAGCTTGTACCATGGCGTATCGCGCGGAATGCCTGCGGCTTCGGCGTGGCGCATTAAATCGTCCTGACACTCCTGCCAGGCCGGGGTTTGCATCGGTTTCACGGCACCGGCGCGCAGGGTAAGTTTGTCATTGGGGATTACTAGTCCATAGTCCACCCCGATAACGCGGCCAAAGCCTTTGCAGATTTCGCAGGCGCCGACTGCGGAATTGAACGAGAACATCGAGGCAATGGGGTCGGTGTAGCGGTTGTCGCTGTCGGCGCAATGCAGGCCTGTTGAAAATTTCCAGGTCATGGCGGCAGCGCCCTCACCCCCGCCCTCTCCCGGAGGGAGAAGGGGTAAGTCATGGGTCGTTGACTCCCTCGCCCCTTGGGAGCGGGTTGGGGTGAGCGCATACACCGTCATGCGCCCGCTGCCGTGCTTGAGCGCAACTTCAATCGCTTCAACCACGCGGGCTCGCCCGGTCGTGGCTAGCCTGAATCGGTCGGCCACCACATCCAGCACCTTTCGAACGCCCGTCACGCTGGACACCTCGCGCTGCGCCTGCACCTTGGTAAAGCCGCTGACCGAGAGCCACTGCTCTATCTCCTCAGGCGAGGTACTGGCAGGCAGCTCTACCGGGAAAGTGATGGCAAGACGGGTGTCCGGCAGCACCCCCACGCTTGCTATTTCCTGAGTTGTGCTGTCTACCGGGGTGGCCAATTTTTCCAAGGGCGGTCCGTCGAAAAATTGCCTTGCCGCCACCCGCGCCTGCAACTCGGCATAAATCGTCTCAGGCGTGTCGTGCCGCACTGTTTGCGCCGTGTCGCGGTCAATCAACTGCCCGGCCCTGGCAAACAGCAGCTTCAGGTGGTCATTCAGCTCGGTCATGGTGCCCACGGTGGAACGCGACGAGCGCACCGGGTTGGTCTGGTCGATGGCGATGGCCGGTGGCACACCTTCGACCTTGTCCACGGCCGGTTTGTCCATGCGGTCCAGAAACTGGCGCGCGTAGGCCGAGAAGGTTTCCACGTAGCGCCGCTGGCCTTCGGCGTACAGCGTATCGAACACCAGACTGGACTTGCCCGAGCCGCTGGGGCCGGTAACGACGGTTAGCTCGCCGGTGCGGATATCGAGGTCAAGATTCTTGAGGTTGTGCTGGCGCGCGCCGCGAATGCGGATGATTCCCTGAGGCATGGCTTGGTGTCTTTCCTGCAACAGCCGGATATTCTAGGGAGTTGAGACCGGCACGCAATGCGTGTGGTTAACTCAATCTAAACCATTGATTAGTCTTTAAGCGCCTGCTCCAATGCTGCGCATTGCTTGACGCCCACCGCAGCCTGAATCTTGGGAAACAAAGCCAGCAGATCGTCATAACCACTGGCCGCCTCGATCGCAAGATTCAACCGGAAACCGCGCAACCCCAAAGAGGCAGTCAATTGCGTCGCGATAGGCCAGGCCTGCCTGTAGCGCTCCTGC
>JANMVO010000713.1:0-1918 GCA_031392805.1 Rhodoferax sp.
TGCTCGTCGCTGGCATGCTGGCTCTCCCGCTGGCGCAGGCGGCGACGATGGCGCAGGCTGATTACAAGACCGGAAAAACCCGGATCAGCACGCAATACAAGACGGACAAGGCGGCCTGCGACGCCATGAAGGCGAATGCAAAGGACATTTGCGTTGAGGAGGCCAAAGGCAAGGAAAAAATAGCCCTCGCAGAATTGGAATATGCCCACACCGGCAAGCCTGCTGATCAGAACAATTTGATGAAGGTGAAAGCCAAGGCCGCCTATGCCATTGCAAAAGAAAAGTGTGATGATTTGGCGGGCAATGCCAAAGACGTTTGCGTCAAGGAAGCCAAAGCGGTCGAAACCAAAGCCCTTGTTGACGCAAAAATGGGCAAGGAAATAGCCGAAACAAGAAAAGACGGTGCCGAAGTGAAACGGGACGCTGACTACAAGGTGGCCGCAGAAAAATGTGACGCCTTGGCGGGCGATGCCAAAACCAGTTGCGTCACCGCTGCCAAGTCAAAATTCGGCAAGATGTAACTGTCAGGCGGCGATGAAAAAAACCATCAATACCCGGGTGCGCGCGGGCACCAACCAGCCCGTGGAGCCCCGGTTGCCACATGAGCGGGATGAGTCTGTTGGTATGACCGATGGTGTGCCCAGCGTCCCCATTCAGCAAGCCCACCGCGACCTGATGCGCGGTATGCAGGATACGGATCGTGGCCCCGAGGCAGGCAGGCTGTACAGGAAGTTGAAGAGGACTTCATCCTGAATCAAAAACTGGATTCAATTTTCAACACAGAGGTATCTCCATGAAAAATCTACGCAACTATTCAACCGCTGCAATGGCGGCCGCAGCCCTGATCATGCTGGGCGGCTGCGCTGGCATGACAGCCCAGGAAAAAGGCACCGCTACGGGTGCTGTGCTCGGCGGCGTTGCCGGTAATGTGCTGGGTGGCGGTGGGATATTGGGAACGGCGGGTGGTGCAGCCGTTGGCGGCGTCATTGGCCATGAAGTGACCAAAGAGAAAAAATAGCAGCGCTACGGTCAGCAAGAGCACGTAGGAAGAGGACGCTGCGGGAGCGCGCTGCAGCTGTAGGTGCAGTTGCCAGGAGCGCGTAGCAGTATGCGCTTACTGACCCGCCAAGGATGGGGTGCGGGCCAGCGCGTAGTTCACTTTGGTTTCGATGACGATGCCTCTATTTTTTCGGGGGTTTGAACTTTGACCGGTCGCGGCCCCTGCGGCAGGTCCCGCCTCTTCTCCTGTTCAAGCGCGGCCCTGCCCCGGTTCCCATCGAAAAATGGCCGGATGGCGGGGTTGTCCAGGCGCGAGAGTTCGGCCATCGAGCCGATGCCTTGCACCTTGCCGTCACCGAGCACCGCAACCCGGTCAGTGACCTGCCACAACAGGTCAAGATCGTGCGTGATGATGATGATCGTCAAGCCGAACTGGTCGCGCAGCTTGCGTACCAGCGCATCCACGCCGCCAGCGCTGTCCGGGTCGAGGCCGGCCGTGGGTTCGTCCAGAAACAGCAGTTCTGGATCGAGCGCCAGCGCGCGGGCCAGGGACGCCCGCTTCATCATGCCGCCACTGAGTTCGGACGGGTATTGCGCTGCGACTTCCGGTTTGAGCCCGGTCATGGCGAGCTTCCAGGCTGCGATGCCGTCGATCAACGCGCCGTCCAGCGTGGTGTGCTCACGCAGCGGCAGGCCCACGTTCTCAAGCACCGTCAGCGAGCCGAACAGGCCGCCATGCTGAAACATCACCCCCCAACGCTGGCGCAACGCCAGGGCCTGCGCATCAGCGAGGTTTTTCAGGTCGATGCCGAGCACGCGGATAGACTCTTCATTTGGGGTTTGCAGCAAAATCATTTCGCGCAGCAAGGTCGATTTGCCAGAGCCGCTGCCACCGATCAGCGCGAATATCTCGCCCCGG
>JANMVO010000553.1:0-1989 GCA_031392805.1 Rhodoferax sp.
ATGCGAAAACAGATGGGCGAGGCGGCGGTGGCGGCGGCGCGCGCAGTCAACTACGTGGGTGCGGGCACGGTCGAATTCATTGTGGAGCAAAAGCCCGATGGCGCCATGACGTTCTACTTTATGGAGATGAATACGCGGCTGCAAGTGGAGCATCCGGTAACCGAGGCCATCACCGGGCTGGACCTGGTGGAATGGCAACTGCGGGTTGCCTGCAGTGAAAAGCTTCCGCTGGCGCAAGATCAGCTAACCATCAATGGTCATGCCATTGAGGCCCGCATCTGCGCCGAGAACCCCGACAAAAACTTCCTGCCCGCCACCGGCACGCTGCATATTTACGCCCTCCCTGACTGCGTGACGTTTGAGCGAGGCGCGGTGCGCGTGGACTCAGGCGTGCGCGCGGGCGACACCATTTCGCCGTATTACGACTCCATGGTCGCCAAGCTGATCGTGCACGGGGCCACGCGTGAAGAAGCCCTGGCGCGGCTGGACATGGCACTGGCGCAAACCCATATCGTGGGCCTGCACACCAATGTGCAGTTTCTGCGTCATGTGGTCCAAAGCGCCTCGTTTGCGCAGGCCAATCTGGACACGGCGCTGATCCCGCGCGAGGCGGCGGTGCTGTTCAATCAGGAAAAGATTGGGCTGCCCATGGCGGTGGCTGGCGCTGTGGCGCAGACGCTGTTGCAGGAACGCGCGCAGGCCGCAATACCCTCGGGTGACGGTTGGACCGACCCCTGGGCCCGGCGCGACGGCTGGCGCTCGCATGGGCTTAATGCACGCCGGTTTGACTTTGAGTTTTCTGGCGAAGTACACACGGCTTTGCTGACCTATCTGCATGATGGGGCGACGCAGCTCGTGATCGGTGCTGCGGCAGGAGACGGAAAACTGGATGCAGCACGAAATGCTGCGCTTGATGCTGTACAGAATGACGCACAGGATGACGTGCAGGATGACGTGCAGGATGACGCAAAGGGCAGCTCGGGTCTGCTGACATTTGAGGTTGTGGACCAAGGCATTGATGTGCAGTTCGCCGGCCAGCGTCTGGCCCTCAATATTTATAATAATAAGGATGTAGCCCACGTATTCAGTACGCAAGGAGCTACTACAATAATAGCAATTGACATCCTCGCCCACGCTGGCGACGGCCTGGCCGAGGTGGGTCGGCTGACCGCGCCCATGCCGGGCAAGCTGGTGTCGTTTTCTGTGATGGCAGGCGACAGGGTCACACGCGGCCAAACCCTGGCCGTGATGGACGCGATGAAGATGGAGCACACCATCGCCGCGCCCGCTGACGGCACCGTGGCCGAGTTGCTGTTCGCGCCCGGCGACCAGGTCGCCGAGGGTGCGGAACTGCTCAAGCTCGATGTTTGAGGCGTTGCTGCGGCGCTTTCACCCCGCACGTTTGCCCTGGGCTTTGACGGCGCACGTTTGCCCCGCATTTATGCCCCACACGCTTGCCCCCGCCATGCGGCGAACAGGTGTGAACAAAACCTGTGACCCACATTTTCTGAAGAGATAAAAGTAATGCACATAAGCTTTTGTTGCACCAATACCAAGGCCGAGCCCTGGCTCACGGGTCTGCGCGCAGCCTTGCCGCAAGCCACGGTTGCGCAGTGGCTAGCACCCGGTGGCGCGTCGGATGGCGTGTCGGATGGCGTGTCAGGTGGGCTGCTGCCCGAGTGGTTGCCCGCCCCGCGTGCCGACTACGCCGTGGTGTGGGCACCGCCCCAGCAGTTTGTGGACGAGCAGGCGGCTGACCTGCAGCCGGCGGGCGCTGGGAGCCAGCTGAAGGCCATCTTCAATATCGGTGCCGGTGTGGATGCCTTGATGACGCTCCAAATTCCCCCGCAAATCAAGGTGGTGCGCCTGAACGACGCGGGCATGTCGGTGCAAATGGCCGAGTACGTTTCCCATGCGGTGATTCGTCAATTCCGCGAGTTTGACGGCTACGAGGCGGATATCAATCAAGGCAAATGGTCGTTTCGCAAG
>JANMVO010000039.1:0-2510 GCA_031392805.1 Rhodoferax sp.
GTAGCCCATCGTGCCAGCCCCTCCGGAGGTCAACCAATGCCGGGGGCGGTCAAAGCGAAGATACTGGGCCGCCCACATCTGATGCTGGCCTACGTCGGTGGCAATGATGGGCTGGCGATCTGCGCTGGCGGTCTGGAGCAAGCTCATGAGATGCTGCGGAAGAATGACCTCAGACTTCTGCTCATAGGCCAAGCACTTGCTGGCCTGCCAGCCCTTGATGCGGGACCACCAAGGTGCCAGTCGCTGGGGTTTGAACTGATCGCTTTGCAGCATGTCAAGCAAGGCCTCCAACACCTGCCCGCAGTCACCGACCAGGGGAGCGTCCACCTTGACGGTCTTGTTGATGCTCGTGGCATCGATATCGATGTGGATTTTGTGGGCATACGGACAGAAGTCCGAGAGCTTTCCCGTCACCCGGTCGTCAAAGCGTGCGCCGACGCAGACCACCAGATCGGCATGGTGCATGGCCAGGTTCGCTTCGACCGTGCCATGCATGCCAAGCATTCCCAGAAAGCGGGCATCGCTGGCCGGAAATGCACCCAGCCCCATCAGTGTCAACGTGCAGGGAGCGTCAAGGAGACGCACGAGTTGGGCAAATGCCTCACAGGCCTTCGGTCCCGCGTTGATCAATCCGCCTCCGCCATAAAAGACCGGGCGGACGGATTTCGACATCAATTCGACGGCGCGCTTCAGGCTTCCTTTTGGCGGCATCCGCACCGTCGATGGCGGGGTCCCGCGCTGGGGCCTGGAGTCAAGCTCGCCGGGAGCGAACTGCGCGAGTTGAACGTCCTTGGGTACATCGATCAGCACGGGTCCGGGTCGCCCGGTGGTTGCAATCTCAAGCGCCCTGCGCACGGCAAAGGGAATGTCCTGCGGCGTGCGAACCTGCCTGTTCCACTTTGTCACCGGGCGCGACATCCCCAATGCGTCGCTTTCCTGGAACGCATTGGTACCGATCACGGAAGTCGCCACCTGACCGCTGATACATACGATCGGAATCGAATCGCTCATGGCATCCAGCAGCCCGGTGATGGTGTTGCTTACGCCCGGTCCGGACGTGACCAGCACAACTCCGACGCGACCCGTGGTGCGCGCATAGCCCTCGGCGGCATGCACGGCCGCCTGCTCGTGGCGGACAAGGATATGCCGAAGCCGCGGCTCGCCGTAAAGCGCGTCGTAGAGTGGTAGCGCGGCGCCTCCAGGGTAGCCAAAGATGGTGTCCACGCCAAACTCTAGCAGCGTCTCCAGAAGTGCTTCGGCGCCAGTGCGCCGGCGTGGCTGTCCTGTCCACATGACCACGTCACCTGCGCAATGCACCCAAGTGCGTTTTCTTGCAGCAATCAGGCGATATGCACGTCGCTTTGGCCACTCTGGCCCGTGAATTCTTCCAGCCGCTGGTGCAGCATTGCCTATTTTTTGAGCAATTTGTCATTCCAAGCCGAGTTTGCCCCGTCCGCATGCGGACAGCGTTGAAACCCAGATTTTTGAAGCCCTGCCCTGCACTGCCTTGCGTCAACATCGCAACCCATACCCAACCAGCAGGCCATCCAGAGCGTAAACCCATTCCCCTTGGCCTTCGGCTTGGCTGTGCATCTCCTGCACATCGGCCAAAGTCTTACCTTGCCAAACTTCCACCGGCGTCAAGCCACCCAGGCTTTGGTGGGGCCGAATCTGGTTGTAGAAATTGCTGAATTCAGCCAGGGCTTTCTGAAGGGCCAATATTGTCATCGGTTTCACCTTGCGCAGTATCGGCTTCAAAGTCCCAAACAGCCGCTCAATGCGCCCGTTGCGCCAAGGCTGGCCCGGCGGGCCACGGCGATCCAGGCCATTGGCGTCGATGAAGTGGCCTACGGCAAGGGGCACAAGTATCTGACGCTGGTCTACCAGATCGATGCGCAGTGCACCCGGCTGCTGTGGGTGGGCAAGGAGCGCACGGTCAAGACGTTCGAGGGATTCTTTGACATGATCGGTGCCGATCTGTCGGGCAAGATCGAGTTCGTCTGCCCGGACATGTGGAAGCCCTATTTGCGGGTGATCCGCGAGCGCTGCAGCAATGCGCTGAACATCCTGGATCGCTTCCACATCGTGGCCAAGATGAATGACGCCCTTGACGAGGTGCGTGCTGGCGAAGCACGCAAGCTGGTGCAAGATGGTTTTGAGCCGGTTCTCAAGAAGACCCGTTGGTGCGTGCTCAAACGCAAAGAAAATCTCACCGGCACCCAGCGCGTGCGGCTGCGCGACATCCTGAAATACAACCTGCAGACGGTTCGGGCGTATTTGCTCAAGGAGCAATTCCGGCAATTCTGGGATTACGACTCGCCCACCTGGGCGGGCAAGTTCCTGGACCAGTGGATCGCGCTGGTGATGCGCTCACGCATCGAGCCGATGAAGAAGGTGGCCAAGACCTTGCGCAGCCACCGCGAGTTGATCCTGAACTATTTCCGGGCCAAAAAGCAGTTCTCCAGTGGCGTTGTCGAGGGCCTGAACAACAAAGTCAAAGTGACCATGAG
>JANMVO010000116.1:0-3144 GCA_031392805.1 Rhodoferax sp.
ATGACTGATGCACAGTCTTTGCGCACCTGGCGCACGTGCTCGCCATTGTTCTGTTTCGCGATCAAGTCAAGATTTTTGGCAACCGTGTAAGCGAAGGAACGACCGGCTTGCAGCACGGTGTACATGTCGGCCACCTTGCCCTGTATCAGCTGGAACTCGCCAATGCTCTGGCCGAACTGTTTGCGGTCGTGGATGTAGGGAATCACGCTGTCCATCACGCTTTGCATGATGCCCAGCGGCCCGCCGGTGAGCACGGCGCGTTCGTAGTCCAGCCCGCTCATCAGCACTTTGGCACCACTGTTCAAGCCGCCGAGAATCTGGCTGGCTGGCACTTCCACATTGTTGAACACCAGTTCACCCGTATGGCTGCCACGCATGCCCAGCTTGTCCAGCTTTTGGGCGATGCTGAAGCCGGGCATGCGTTTCTCTATGAGGAAGGCAGTGACACCTCTTGCCCCCAGCTCGGGTTCACTTTTGGCGTAAACGACCAAGGTGTCAGCATCCGGCCCATTGGTGATCCACATCTTGCTGCCGTTGAGCAGAAAGTAGCCGCCCTTGTCTTCTGCTTTTAGCTTCATGCTAAGTACGTCGCTTCCTGCCCCCGGCTCGCTCATCGCCAGCGCGCCCACATGCTCGCCGCTGATGAGCTTGGGCAAATACTTCTGGCGCTGTTCGGGCGTGCCGTTGCGCTTGATCTGGTTCACGCACAAATTGCTGTGCGCGCCGTAACTCAAGCCCACGGAGGCGGACGCGCGCGAGATTTCTTCCATGGCAATCATGTGCGCCAGGTAGCCCATGTTGGCACCGCCGTATTCTTCGCCCACGGTGATGCCCAGCACGCCCAGGTTGCCCAACTTGCGCCACAGATCCATGGGGAACTGGTCGGTTTTGTCGATTTCGGCAGCGCGTGGTGCGATTTCGGTTTGCGCAAATTCATGCACCGCATCGCGCAGCGCGTCGATGTCTTCGCCGAGTTGAAAGTTGAGTCCGGGCAGGTTCATGGGGTTCTCCGTTTTACGTCTTGCTGATTAAACAATCAATCATTTTCAAGCGCGCCGATTGCAAACTATGCCCTGACTTTCTCAGTGCGGGCAAGCAAGGCGCGGGCTTCTTTTTCGTGGAGTTTGAGCTCGTCCAGATTGGCTTGCAAGTCGGCCATCTGCCCGTCCAGCTGCTTTCGGTGATCGCCCAGCACGGCAAGAAATTTTTTCAGTTGCGCACCAGTGTCGCGCGGGCTGTCGTACATGTCGATGATCTCCTTGGCTTCGGTCAGCGACAGGCCCAGGCGTTTGGCGCGCAGGGTCAGCTTCAGCCGGGCACGGTCGCGCGCGGTGTAGACGCGATGGCGCCCGCCGGAACCCAGGCGCTGCGGCTGCAACAGCCCCAGATCTTCATAGAAGCGGATGGCGCGCGTGGTGAGGTCGAACTCCCGGGCCAGATCGCTGATGCTGTAGGTCAAGCTCACGAGCACATTTACGACGCTATTCACGTGGTTATTCACAAATTTTGGCAATTTTGGCTTGTGCGGGGTGTTCAACCGGAGGGACTGCACCTGGGCGCCACCCACCTCTACAATGCAAAGATCCAATTGACGTTGACGTAAACGTCAATTCAACCTGAATTATGAATCAAAACAAGGCCGCCATGAACGCACTCGAGCTGCAACTGAATTACCCGCTGGGCGAGACTCTGCCGGCACCGGGCACGGCGCTGGACGTGGCACCCGGCATCAAATGGCTTCGCATGTCGCTGCCCTTTTCGCTGAACCACATCAACCTGTGGCTGTTGCGCGATGAGATGGATGGCCCGGGCGGCAAGCTTCAAGGCTGGACCGTGGTGGACTGCTGCATCTCGCGCGCTGAGTCCAAAGCCGATTGGCAGCAGATTTTTGATACCGAACTTGAAGGCTTGCCGATCTTGCGCGTCATCTGCACCCACATGCACCCCGACCACATTGGGCTGGCCCACTGGCTGTGCGAGCGCTGGACCACCCCCGGGCACATCTGCCGGCTGTGGATCAGCGCTACCGACTATGGCGTAGCCCATCTGGCCTTGATCAGCCCCACAGGGTTTGGCAGTGGGGCGCCCTCTGCTGCGTTCTATGCATCCCACGGACTGGTCAATGCCGAGTATCTGGCGCAAATCACGGCGCGCACCAACTATTTCACCGACCTGGTGCCCGCTGTACCACGGGCTTTCCGGCGCATGATGGACGGCGACGTCATCGCCATCGGCGGCAGGCTATGGGCCTGCATCAGCGGCTATGGCCATGCACCCGAGCATATCGCGCTGTACTGCATGGCGACCCGTACCCTGATTGGTGGCGACATGATGCTGCCGCGCATTTCCACCAACGTCAGCGTGCACGAAAACGAGCCCGAGGCAAACCCGCTAAAGCAGTTTCTGGACTCCATCGACAAGTTCAAGGCACTGCACACAGACACGCTCACTCTGCCGGCCCACGGCAAGCCATTCACCGGCCTGTACAAGCGCATTGAGCAGTTGCACGACCACCACCGTGAGCGCCTGGCCGAGGTCATGCACGCCTGCGCGGCAGCCCCATGCAGCGCCGCCGACATCGTGCCGGTCATGTTCAAGCGCGAGCTGGACGTGCACCAGATGACGTTTGCCTTGGGCGAGGCCGTTGCGCATCTGCACCTGCTGTGGTTTGACGCCCGCCTGGTCCGCGCGTTGAATGCCGATGGCATTTACCGCTTCCGCGCATTGGCCAGCGCTTGACTTGGAAGAATCTCTCTGCGCTGAAGCGCTTCTCTTGCGGGCATGACAGCAAGACACATCCCTGCCACCGTGCTGCAGGGCGACGTGGTCAGCACCTTTGGCAGTTATTGGCTCGGCGACAGCCCGTCGAAAGCCTTCGGCATGCAATGGACCAAGGACTGCGCCAATGACATCATTACGCTGGACCCGCCCGGCCTGCCTGCCTCGGCCGCACTGGTGCTGCTGGGTGCAGGGTTGATGGCGGGGCAGCGGCGCAGGGTATTGAAACCCATCTTGAGTTGATGCGGGGGCGGGCTTTGCGAAGCCCATCACATCACTTCCAGCGCGGCACCGAGTCGTCTTTGAGCTGCCCGCGAAGCGCCGCGTAATCGGGCACCACGCTGCGCACGGTATCCCAAAAGCGCG
>JANMVO010000117.1:0-14154 GCA_031392805.1 Rhodoferax sp.
CTTGAGCCACCCCAGCCCAGCCGAAGTTCCCCCGGCCTGCCCGCCCAAATGCGGCCTGTATTCACAGCCAATCCAGCCGTCCCAAGCGCATTCTTTTGAGACCTCGTCAATTACACCAAACAGATAGGGGTAGTTGACCTCGCCGATGTCGGGCTCGTGGCGCTGCGGCACACCGGCTATCTGGAAGTGGCCAACCCGGCCACTCGGCAGGTACTGCCGGATTTTCATGGCGACATCGCCTTCAGCAATCTGGCAGTGGTACAAGTCCATCTGCACTTTGAGGTTAGCCGCACCCACCTCTTGAATGATTTCATGCGCGCGATCCTGCCGGTTTAAAAAGAAGCTTGGAATGTCGCGCGTGTTGATGGGCTCGATCAGAATGTCACACCCCACGTTGGCGGCTTCCACCGCAGCCCAGCACAAATTTTTGACATAGGTGGGCCGCAAGGCGTCGCGTTCCTGCCCGGAGGGAATCAGGCCCGCCATCAGGTGAATGCGCGGGCAGTCCAGCGCCTGTGCATAGTCCAGCGCCAGCCGCACGCCAGAGCGAAATTCTTCTTCGCGACCGGCCAGGCAGGCCGTGCCGCGCATGCCGGCGTCCCAGGCGACGGCTATTGACTCGCGATCCGCGCCACCCGGTGGCATGTTGAACAGCACTTGCCGCAAGCCGTTGCGCTTGAGGCGTGCCGCGATATCTGGCTTGTCCCAGGCGTAGGGGAATAAAAACTCTACGGCCTTGAAGCCGTCTTTCGCTGCCGCCTCAAAGCGGTCAAGAAACGGCAACTCGGGGTACATCATGGACAGGTTGGCGGCGAATTTTGGCATGGCAGTTTTAAATGATTGGCGTGCACGAGCTTGGGCAAGTTGTCTGCGCGGGATCCGTGCCAAGCCGGTAGAATTTGCGCTTTGCGAAAAAGACACAGGC
The DNA here is from genome assembly GCA_031392805.1 of Rhodoferax sp. Taxonomy (GTDB): domain Bacteria; phylum Pseudomonadota; class Gammaproteobacteria; order Burkholderiales; family Burkholderiaceae_C; genus JANYCG01. Next base: position 926 of record JANMVO010000117.1, read on the forward strand.
AACCCACAGAAAGTCACATGGAACGCGACACCACTATTCCCTCAGTTCTCAGCCCCATTGCCGAGTCCGCCCGCCGCCCCAAACCAACCGAAGACAGCCAGGTTCGGAAAATTGTTTTTTGGGGTGTGCTGGGATTGATTGCCGTGCTGGCTTTTCGCTACCTTGGGCACTGAGCGGCGCTATTTCATCCACACGCTGTCGTTGGCATGTTAAAAAATTTGGGTTGACGAGCCTGACCCCGGCACTGGCTCCACAGTTAGGGCTGCTTGGTTCCCCACCTGACCCGGTTGGCCGCATCACCATGCGGGAAGGCCCGTCAGATTGCATTATAAAGGCCTGGATCGCGGGATTGCGCGCCGCGACAAATTCCCCGCTTTGGTCATCACGCTGCTTTATTCTGGCCCGGTTTGCCATTCGCTTCAATTTGACGAGTGCAGTGATATGTAATAGGCTTCAATTGTTTAAAACGGAGACCTTATGAAACACCCAGTCAAGATCATCGATGAACATGGGCACGCGCTCATGAAGGATTTCGGTGCGTTTTACCCGACGGGTCACCTCGTCGTGGCATTTGAGCTGCCACAGCACGCGGATCAGGTGCTGCTTGAGTTGCGAGCTATGGGGGCTGCGTTTGCCGAGAGCCTTCAGTTGTCTGCCAAACAGATGGAAAATCTTGCCAAACACAATCTTGCCGAGGCCGGCATCATTGCCAGTTTGGGCACCAGTTTGACCACAGTTCAGTCATTCCTGGACGCAGCCAGGAAAGGTGCTTCATTCCTGATCCTGACCACGCCAGATGATCAGACGGCGCTGCAGGCCATGGATGCGATCCGCCGCGTGCCCTTTTTGCTGGCCCAACGCTATCACCATCTTGCGATTGAAGAAATGACTTGAGCCTTCCTGCCTTGAAGGCGCGCAATCTCAGTCGGCCTGAGGTGCGGGAGAGGTGCATTGGCGTGTCCGGGCATGCGGTCCTGATCGTAGAATCGTTGCATGTCTTACCTTGTACTCGCCCGCAAGTACCGCCCCCGCAATTTTTCTGAAATGGTCGGGCAAGAGCACGTGGTGCGCGCCCTGTCCAACGCGTTGAGTTCACAACGCCTTCACCATGCCTATTTGTTCACCGGCACGCGCGGCGTGGGCAAAACCACGGTGTCGCGCATTCTGGCCAAGTCGCTGAACTGCCAGGGGGTGGATGGCACGGGTGGCATCACCGCCAAGCCGTGCAGCGTGTGCAACGCCTGCACCGACATAGATTCTGGCCGTTTTGTTGATTACACCGAGCTGGATGCGGCGTCGAACCGCGGCATTGATGATGTGCAGACGTTGCTGGAGCAAGCCGTCTACAAGCCGGTGCAGGGCCGCTTCAAGGTGTTCATGATTGACGAGGTGCACATGCTCACGGGGCCCGCCTTCAATGCGATGTTGAAAACACTGGAAGAGCCGCCCGAATATTTGAAGTTTGTTCTGGCCACTACAGACCCGCAAAAAGTACCCGTGACTGTTCTGTCGCGCTGCCTGCAGTTCAACCTGCGCCCGATGGCCCCCGAGACGATTCGCGAGCACCTGGTGCATGTGCTGCAAGTGGAGGGCGTCTCGGCCGACCCGCTGGCGTTGCGCTTGCTGGCCCGCGCCGCCAGAGGCTCCATGCGCGACGCGCTGTCGCTCACCGATCAGGCTATTGCGTTTGGCAACGGGCTGATAGAGGAAGCCACGGTGCGCCAGATGCTCGGCAGCGTGGACCGCAGCCATGTTTACCAGTTGATTGAAGCACTGGCCCATGGCGATGGCAAAACCGTGGTGGAAACGTCAGAGGTCCTGCGCCTGAACGGCTTGAGTGCTGCATCAACCCTCGAGGAGATGAGCGCCGTGCTGCAACGCATGGCCGTGCTGCAGGCAGTGCCTGGCCATATTGATGATTCAGACCCCGAAAGTGCCGACATGGTGCGTTTGGCCAGGCTGATGCCCGCCGACGAGACGCAGCTGCTCTACAGCCTTTGCCTGCATGGGCGTGGCGAGCTTGGCCTGGCACCTGACGAATATGCAGCCCTGACCATGGTGCTGTTGCGTCTGTTGGCATTCAAGCCGGCCGGTGCCGCCGGGCTTGTGGTGGAAAAAAAAAATCTGAATCGGGTTGACCCGGTTGCAGTTGCACCCAGTCGCCCGGTGGAAACTCACGCAGCAGCACCTGCCCCCACCCCCACCCCTACTTCCATGACTGCACTTGCACCCAGTGCGCCGGTCGACCTGCCGCCACCGGGGCAGGTGCTGCATGTGGTGGATCAGCCTGCGCCTGCAAATTTCCTGCGTAATTCAGAGGGAAAACCGGCTACAAACCCCTTGGAGTATGCGTCAGAAGCTATAAAAGGTGTAGTAATCCCCGTGCGCGTGCAAGCTGACTCGCGGGCAGAAAGTCTGTCGGGGCAAGCCGTCAATGCGGTTTTGATTCCTTCAGAAGAGGGTGACTTCTGGCACCCAACCGTGCAGCAACTGATTGCCGACGAGGCGATTATTGCGCTGGTGCGTGAACTGGCTTTGCAGTCGCAACTGGTGGCGCGCGACACCGACCAATGGATTTTGCGGGTCGAGCGTGAGTCGCTCAACCAGTCGGGTAGTCGCGACCGTTTGCAGGCGGCGTTGCAAAACGCCGGCCACAGCGTGACGTTGTTGGTTGAAATTGGCAGGGTCACCGACAGCCCCGCGCGCCGCAATGCCGCCGCCGCCGCACAGCGGCAACTGGCCGCCGAGAGGATCATTTTTGAAGACCCGTTTGTGCAGACCATGATGCGTGACTTTGGGGCGAAAATCGTGCCAGGCAGCATCAAACCCGCTTGATCAGGCTATCATTTTGACCACTATTTTTCGAATCAATTCAAACAACCCAAGGAATACCCATGTTTAACAAAGGACAACTGGCCGGCCTGATGAAGCAGGCGCAGGCAATGCAGGACAACATGAAGAAGGCGCAAGACGAACTGGGCCATATCGAAGTCACCGGCGAATCTGGCGCAGGGCTGGTCAAAGTCACCATGACTTGCAAGCACGATGTGCGCCGCGTCACCATTGACCCCAGCTTGCTGGCCGACGACAAGGACATGCTCGAAGACTTGGTGGCCGCAGCTTTCAATGCCGCTGTGCGCAAGGCCGAGGAAACGTCTTCTGAGAAGATGGGCAAGCTAACTGCCGGGATGCCAGGCCTCCCCGGTGGCATGAAGTTTCCCTTCTAGGCAATGGGCCCAGCACAGACTTGTGGCTGATTCGAACTCGCTGGACGTGCTGATCCAGGCGCTGCGTCGCTTGCCGGGTGTGGGTGTGAAGTCTGCCTCGCGCATGGCGTTCCACCTGCTACAGCACGACCGGCCCGGCGCGCAGGCGCTGTCGGTCGCGCTGGCGCAGGCGGTCAGCACGGTAAAGCACTGTGAGTTGTGCCACACATTTTCTGAAAGCGCGATTTGCGCCACCTGTCTTGACGTGCGACGCGATCAGACCAAGCTGTGCGTGGTGGAAACCCCGGCGGACCAGTCGGCGGTAGAGCGCACGGGCGCGTACAAAGGCCTGTACTTTGTTCTGATCGGCAAGCTGAGTCCGCTGGATGGCATTGGCCCCAACGACATTGGCCTCAAGAAACTGTTTGACCGGGCCAGTGACGGCGTTGTGCAAGAGGTCATTCTGGCCACCAATTTCACGGCGGAAGGGGAGGCCACGGCACATGTCATCAGCGAAGTGCTGAAAGCCCGCGGCCTGCAACTCACGCGGCTCGCGCGCGGGGTGCCGATGGGCAGCGAACTGGAATACGTGGATTTGGGCACCATCGCCCACGCGCTCGTGGACCGGCGATAAGGGAGGCGGAAAAAGCCAATATGCCGTTTTTGGGTGCGCTGGCGGGATGCAGTGCAAGGCGCTCTGAGCGCCGTGTGGCGAGCCACAAAAGCGAGGAGCAACGCCGCAATGCGCCCGTTAATGTTGCAAATCGTGCGGCCACAAATGGGATATTGGCTATTTCCGCCGCCCTAAGCCGTCGCCGCTAAGTACAAACCCCCACGGGATGTTCCTGATGCGGATTCTTTTGCGATTTGCTACGCTTGTTTCAAGTGAAAATAAAATCAAGAGGAGTCGCCATGTCACAACTTTCCCCCAATTGTTCACCCCCTGCTTTTCCCATTCGCCGGCGCAGTTTCACCTCATTGGCGGTGCTGGCGGCTGCATCCATTGCTGCGCCGTCTGTGCTGGCGCAGGTCAAGCTTGAAAAAGCCAAAATTGCGATTGCCGTTGGCGGCAAGGCGGCGTTTTACTATTTGCCCCTGACCATCTCGGAGCAGCTTGGCTATTTCAAGGCGGAAGGCCTGGAGGTTGAAATCAGCGACTTCGCCGGAGGTGCGCGCGCGCTTCAAGCTGTGGTGGGGGGCTCGGCCGACGTGGTGAGCGGGGCCTACGAGCACACCATCAACCTGCAGAGCAAAAACCAGTTCTACCAGGCCTTTGTGTTGCAAGGCCGTGCACCGCAAATTGCGATGGGCGTGTCGACCAAAACCATGGCAGGCTACAAGTCACTGGCAGACCTCAAAGGCAAAAAAATTGGCGTGTCTGCGCCCGGTTCATCCACCAACATGATGGCCAATCTGGTGCTGTCGCGCGCGGGCATCCGCCCCGAAGACGTAAGCTTCATCGGCGTCGGAACTGCAGCCGGGGCGCTGATGGCGATGCGCTCAGGCCAGATTGACGCCATGAGCAACACCGATCCGGTGATGACCATGCTGGAGCAAAGAGGCGATGTACGGATCATCTCCGACACCCGCACGCTCAAGGGCACGCTGGAGGTTTTTGGTGGTCCGATGCCGGCCGCCTGCCTGTATGGCTCCAGCGACTTTTTGCAGAAAAATCCAAACACCGTGCAGGCACTGGCCAATGCGATTGTCCATGGCCTGAAGTGGCTTCAAACGGCGGGCCCGGGTGACATCATCAAGACCGTGCCCGAGGCCTATCTGCTGGGCGACCGGGGACTGTACCTGGCGTCGTTCAACAAGATCCGCGAATCCATTGCGCTGGACGGCATCATCCCCGATGAGGGTGCGAAAACTGCGCTAAAAGCACTGGCCAGCTTCGAGCCTTCGGTGAAGGCCGAAAAGATTGTTTTGGCGAAAACCTACACCAATGAGTTCGCGCGCAAGGCCAAAGACAAATTCAAGGCATGACAGATTTCGCGCTGGAGTTGATTGACGTTACCTGCACGTTTCGTTCACAGGACGACACCTCGCCGCCCTACACCGCCGTTGCAGACACCACGCTGCGGATCCGTGCGGGCGAATTTGTGTCGGTGGTTGGCCCCACGGGTTGCGGCAAGTCGACGTTGCTCAATATTGGCGCTGGATTGATGGCACCTACGTCGGGCTCAGTCCGCGTGTTCGGGGAATTGCTGACAGGCATCAATTCCCGCGCTGGCTACATGTTCCAGACGGAAGCCTTGATGCCCTGGCGCAGCGCCATTGACAACGTGATGGTCGGTCTGCAGTACCGTGGCGTCTCTGACGCCGATGCCCGGCAACAGGCGCAGGCTTGGCTGGAACGCGTGGGCCTGGGCGAGTTTGGCGACCGCTACCCGCACCAGCTCTCAGGCGGCATGCGCAAGCGGGCGGCACTGGCGCAAACCCTGGTGCTGGACCCCGACATCATCCTGATGGACGAACCTTTTAGCGCGCTGGACGTGCAGACGCGCCAGCTCATGGAAAACGAAGTGCTCGACCTTTGGGCGGCAAAAAAAAAGGCCGTGCTGTTCATCACCCACGACCTGGACGAGGCCATTGCCATGAGCGACCGCGTGGTGGTGCTGGCGGCTGGCCCGGCAACCCACCCGATTGGCGAATTTGACATAGACCTGCCACGTCCGCGCGATGTGGCCGAGGTGCGCACCCAGCCGCGCTTTGTGCAGTTGCACAGCCAGATCTGGAACGTGCTGCGCGATGAGGTGCTCAAAGGCTATAACCAACAGCTTAAAAAGGTAGCTTGATGAAGAAAGTCCGTTGACCATGGATCGCTTACCTCAAACGCTCAAGCTGTTTCAAAGACTCAAACCCCGTGCGGCCAATATGCGGCTTTGGCAGATCGGTTTGCTGGTCGTCACTTTATCGCTGTGGCAACTCGCCTCACGCGATCAGCAACTGGCCTTTTTTCTGGGAAATCCGGTTGACGTGGCAGGGCGGGTTTGGTCGTGGTTCCTGCCGATCAGCCTGCCACCGAATGCCCTGTTTGTAGAGGGCCTGGCCGGCAGAGCCAACATCTACATGCACCTGGGCACAACCTTGATCGAGACCGTGCTGGCGTTTGTCATCGGCACCACATTGGGCCTGGTGTGTGGTCTGTGGCTGGCCCTGGCACCTACGGCCGGGGCCATTCTGGACCCCTACATAAAAGCCGCCAACGCCATGCCGCGGGTGATTCTGGCACCGATTTTTGCGCTGTGGTTTGGTCTGGGCATCTGGAGCAAGGTGGCGCTGGCCGTCACGCTGGTGTTTTTCATCGTGTTCTTCAACGTCTACCAGGGCGTCAAAGAGGTGAGCCCGGTGGTGCTGGCCAACGCCCGCATGTTAGGTGCCAATCAGCGCCAGCTACTGCGTACGGTGTACCTCCCCAGCGCCACTAGCTGGGTGTTCTCCAGCCTGCACACATCGGTCGGGCTGGCGTTTGTCGGCGCGGTGGTGGGCGAGTACCTGGGCTCTGCGCGGGGCGTAGGCTATCTCATCTTGCAGGCCGAGGGCACCTTCGATGTCAACACCGTGTTTGCCGGTATCGTCGTGCTCACGGTGTTTGCACTGGTGCTCGATGGCCTCGTGGGCAAGATCGAGCGCCGCCTCATGAAATGGCAGCCACGCCAAGGTGAAACCGGAAAACTATAGCGATATGCTACTAAAATAGTAGCTAATAACGACCATCTGACGAGGGCCATAGGCGTTTTTTATTGCCAAATGTCAGCGTTTTGCCAATTTGATTGACCTGGGCACAGCGCGTGTCGCATGCTTTGAAGTGGAACGGGCAGTCGCCCGGGCCACGGTCCTGAAGGCCCCCGACTTTGCCACGACCCGGCCAGGGTTGGCCTTTGCCATTGCCTTTCCCTGACGCGGCAGAAACAGCACCACTTGCTGCCCCATTTTGAAGCTACTGGCCGCACCGATCTTGTTCCATTCGGCCACACTTGTCACCGACAGGCGATAGTGTTTTGCCACGCTGGCGACTGACTCACCCTTGCGCGCCTTGACGACAGTTCGATGCGTCAGTATTTCAGGCGCAAGACCAACCTGACCATTGTCGGCCACCTGAAGCGCGACATCGTGGGCAATACGCTCACCCCGTGGCACCAGCAGCGTGGAGCCGGTTGTGATGACGACGCGCGGCGGAATATTGTTGATGGCCCGCAACTCGGCCTCACTCATGCCGATTCGTTTTGCGGCTTCTGCAGGGTTCATTGTGGAGGGAGCAATCCAGACGGTCCAGCTCGCCAGCCGGCCACTGTTGTGGGCTTCCAGGTTGCGCTGGAACACGGCCGCGTTGTCCCACGGCAGCAAAATTTGCTGTGTGCCTGCAGCCAGAATGACCGGGCGATTGACCGACGGGTTCAACGCCTTGAAATCTTCCAGCGATACATCAGCCAGTTTGGCGGCCAACGCCACATCGATATCACGCTTGATGGTGACGCTCTGAAAAAATGGGTGGTTTTCAATCAGTGGCAGATTGGTGCTGAACCCATCGGGTCCCGAGACAATATTTTTAACCGCCTGCAACTTGGGCACGTAGTAGCGGGTTTCGGTGGGCATGTCGAGGTCAAGATAGCCCGTGCCCAATCCGGCTTTCTGGTTTTTGGCGATGGCGCGGCTGACATTGCCTTCGCCCCAGTTGTAGGCCGCCAGCGCCAGTTGCCAGTCACCAAAGCGGCGATGAAGTTTTTCGAGATAATTTAGCGCCGCCCGTGTGGAGGCCAGCACGTCACGGCGGTCATCCCGAAAAGCGTTTTGCTTCAACTCGAAATATTTGCCGGTGGCCGGCATGAACTGCCACAAGCCGGCTGCTCTGGCGCTGGATACGCCCTGCGGGTTGAACGCGCTCTCGATGAAAGGAAGCAGGGCCAGCTCGGAAGGCATGCCGCGCAGCTCCAGTTCTTCCACAATATGGAACAGGTACTTGCGCGAGCGCTCGGTCATGCGAAACATGTAGTCGGGCCGCGTGACATACCACTGCTCGCGGTCACGCACCAGATCAATGTCCAGGTCGGGCATGGCGTAGCCCCGGCGGATTCGATCCCACAGGTCCACTGGCGGCGTGAGTGGCGTGACGCCCGTGCTGGAAGCCTGCGCCGCTCTGATGGGCGTCAATGGACCATCTGGAACGTGGGTGGCTGAGTGGTTGGTGGTGTCAGGAAGGCGCGCAGCGCCAGGCACAGACGTATCAGCTGCATCCGGGGCGTGGGTTGCGTTTGCACTGCGCTCGGACGAAGCAGGAGAAGGCTCGGGAGCGTTGCGGGGACTGACGGTGGCGGAAGGGGTGGAAGTGGTGGAAGGGGTAGAAGTGGTGGCGCAGCCGGTGAGCCATGCCATCACCACCACAAGACAGATCGAGGTTAATTTCATTGCAAGAGGTTGGAAAACCGAGAATAAGCAGTGAGGCAGTGGTGGGTGACTAGAATCGTATCGGTTTGCAGGGTGCGCAATAGTCATGATGGGGCACAGGCGCTACTGCGGTGCTGCACAAGTGCGGCGGAGCAGGCATTATCTCCGATGCATCGTCAGTGTCCAAAGCGATTGCCCTGGGTCTGGCGCGCAGCAACCCATTTCGTTGGCAAAGGCAGAGATTGGTATCAGGGTCATGAGCGCTAAAAATACAGGTTTGCAAGACTGGTTTCAAACACCGCCCGGGCGCTATCTGCTGGCATGGGAGCGGGCGCAATTCGATTCAACTGTCGCAGACATCTTTGGCTACCATGCCTTGCAGCTTGGGTTGCCTGAACTGGACGCCTTGAGCGCCAATCGCATGCCGCACCGCTGGCTGGCCACCGCAACAGCCATGCGCCAGCGTCCGCCGGGGCCAAGGGGCTTTAGTCATGCTAACCAAGGTAGCCAAGCGAATCAAGCGAATCAAGCTGACGCCATGCCGGATGGCAGGCTCGACCAGTGCAAAGCGACGCGCCCCGCGCTGATGACTGACTTTGCGGCCCTGCCGTTTGCCGCCAACAGCCTTGATCTGGTGGTGTTGCCGCACGCGCTGGAACTTAACGTTGACCCACATACCACGCTGCGCGAAGTCGAGCGGGTGCTGGTGCCAGAGGGCAGGGTGGTGATCAGCGGCCTGAATCCGGCCAGCCTCTGGGGTTTTCGGCAGCGGCGCGCACACCTGTACCATCGCTTCGGCGTCGGCGAACTGTTTTTGCCTGAGGCCGGTGATTATATTGGCTATTGGCGCATGCGCGACTGGCTGCGGCTTCTGAGCTTCGAGGTGGAAGTCGGCCGCTTTGGCTGTTATCGCCCGGCGGTGGCCAGTGAAAAATGGCTTCAGCGGTTCGAGTGGATGGACCGCGCAGGTGGCCGTTGGTGGCCGATTTTGGGGGCGGTGTATTTTTTGGTGGCGGTCAAGCGGGTGCGTGGCATGCACCTGGTAGGCCCAGCGTGGAAAGCGGCACCCAGCCTGGCTGGTGCTCCGGTATCCGTTGCAAACCGTACCAATGAGGGATAACTGCATTGAGGGATAGCTGGATTGAACGCAATTGATATTTACACTGATGGTGCCTGCAAGGGTAATCCCGGTCCTGGCGGGTGGGGCGTGCTTCTACTGTCTGGCGATTCTGAAAAGGAATTGTTTGGCGGCGAGCTGGCCACTACCAACAACCGCATGGAACTTACCGCAGTCATCGAAGCTCTGACAGCGCTCAAGCGGCCCTGCCGGGTGACGCTGTACCTGGACAGCGAGTACGTGCGCAAAGGCATCACCGAATGGATTCACGGCTGGAAAGCCAGAGGCTGGCGAACTGCGGCGAAGCAGCCCGTCAAGAACGTCGATCTCTGGCAAAAGCTGGACGCGGTCGTAGCCGGCAATGACCACAAGATTGACTGGCGCTGGGTCAAAGGCCACGCCGGCGACCCAGGCAACGAGCGCGCCGACGCGCTCGCCAACCGGGGTGTTGAATTGGCTCTGGGCAAGCGGTGATTGGGCACTGGCCAAGTGTGGAACAGCCGCAAAGACAGGCGCGACTTGACAGATACGCTGTGTTGTAAGAGACAGGCAGAATGACGCCAAGATGCTACATTGTGTAAGTTGGATTTTTTTGGCTATTCATTAGAACAACAGACATGGCGTTCAAAGCAATTTACCCCGTGATTGCCGCTGTCGGCATTGGTGCTGCGTCAGTCGCCGCCTGGTGGTACCAGAGCAACCCCCCCTCATCGGCCAGCGCCATCATGGCAGGGCCACCCGCAGCCGGGACGCCTCAGGCAGCAGCCGGCATTCCGGGCGGCGCGGTCCCGGCAGCGCGGCCCCCTGCGGTAGAGGCGGCTAAAGTCGAGATCATGAAATTAACCGACGACACCCAGGCCGTGGGCAGCCTGCGCTCGCGTCAGGGCGTGGTGATTCGCCCGGAGGTAAGTGGGCGAATTACCCAACTTAATTTCAGGGATGGGGACCGGGTGCGCAAAGATCAATTGCTGGTGCAGCTTGATGATCAACTTCAACTCGCCCAGGTGCAGCAAAGCCAGGCGGAACTCTCGATTGCGCAGGCCAACCACAAACGCAACCAGGAGCTAGTGGAACAAAATTTCATCAGCAAGCGTTCGGTCGATGAAAGTGCGGCCAATCTGGAGGTGGCCCAAGCCAAGCTGGCTTTGTCCAAAGCCACAGCGGCACGCCTGAAAGTCCTCGCGCCGTTTGATGGCATCGTTGGCATTCGCACGGCCAATGTGGGGGATTACCTCAAGGACGGCGCCGATGTCGTGAATGTGGAGGACATTGACGCTGTTTTTGTTGACTTCCGTTTGCCAGAGCGTTTCCAGAACAAAGTCAAAAAAGGCCAGACCGCCATGGTCAATCTGGATGCGCTGCCGGGCAGCAGTTTTGTGGCTTTCGTCCAGGCTGTTGACCCGCTGATTGACACCAATGGCCGCTCGGTGGGGGTGCGGGCTTGCATCGACAACCGCCAGTTGCGCCTGCGCCCCGGCATGTTTGCGCGTGTCACGGCGGTGTTTGGCGAGCGCAATCAGGCCAAAGTCGTGCCTGAAGAGGCGATCGTGCCGCAAGGCCAGCGCGTGGTGGTGTACAAACTGGTGGACGGCAACAGCAAGGACGAAAAAATCGCCCAGCGGGTCGAGGTCAAGGTGGGTATCCGGCGGCCGGGCCGGGTCGAGATTCTTGAAGGCATTGAGGAAGGCGACCTGATCGTGACAGCCGGCCAGCAGCGCCTGCAGCGTGACGGCATGGTGGTCAGGGTGATCGAGACCGCACCGGCTGGCGGCCGTGAAGCGGGTGCCGGTGGTGGCGCTGGCGCAGCGGCCGAAAACCCGGTGGCTGCGGCCACCCGGCCTTCGGTGTCACCCTCGGCTCTTCCCACCGCACCGCGTTCTGGGCCGCTGGCGGGGTCTTCGACTGCCATCGCTTCGGCATCTGCTGTGGCGGTTCGCCAGGCAAGCGCAGCGGGTCCGTCGGCCAGGGTGCTGCCCGGGCCAAACCCATGCTTTGCCGACGCGGGTGACATGGCTGGCATTGCGCGCACGGCCAGTGCCAGGTCCGCAGGTGCGGGCCGCCAGGCGAGTGCGCCGCCACCCGCCCAACCCTGATTCCGCCCTAGTCCGAGGAAACCCTATGCAACTCGCTGAAACATCCATTCGGCGCCCGGTGTTTGCCACGGTGCTTGCACTGCTGGTCCTGCTGATCGGGGCGGTCAGCTTCAACAAGCTCTCGGTGCGCGAGTACCCAAAAATCGACGAGCCGGTGGTCACGGTCAGCGTGCGGTACGCCGGTGCTTCTGCCGAGGTGATGGAGTCGCAGGTCACCAAGACGCTTGAAGACTCGATTGCGGGCATTGATGCGGTCGATGTGATCACCTCCATCAGCCGGGCCGAGCAGGCGCAGATTTCGGTGCGCTTCAGGCTGGAGAAAGACGCTGATTCTGCCGCCGCTGAAGTCCGCGACCGCACCTCGCGGGTGCGCAACCGCCTGCCCCAGGCGATTGACGAACCGGTGATTGCCAAGGTCGAAGCCGATGCCTTCCCGGTGATCTGGCTGTCGTTCACCAGCGACACGCTGAATGCGCTGCAAATCAACGACATGGTCAACCGCATCGTCAAGCCGCGTTTGCAAACCGTGACCGGCGCGGCCGATGTGCGTATTTTTGGCGAGCGCAAATACGCCATGCGCATCTGGCTCGACCCCGACAAGCTGGCCGCCTACAAGCTCACCACGCAGGATGCCGAAGACGCCGTCCGGCGCAGCAATCTGGAAGTGCCTGCCGGGCGCATAGAGTCGTCCCTGCGTGAGTTCAGCGTGACCTCGCAGACCGACCTGGTGCGGCCCTCGCAGTTCAATGACATCATTATCAAGAATGCGAATGGTTTTCCGGTTCGCATCCGGGATGTCGGGCTGGTTCAGGAAGGGCCGCAGGACGAGCGCAGCGCCACCCGCCTGAATGGCCGAACCGCCATCACGGTAGGCGTCATTCGCCAGGCAACGGCCAACCCGCTGGACTTGAGCAGGGGGGTGCGGGCGATGTTGCCAAAGCTCAAGGCAGACCTGCCTGCGGATATGACGATTGACATCGCCAACGACAACTCGGTATTTATCGACAAGTCCATCAAGAGTGTGTTTCGCACCATCATCGAGGCCACGCTGCTGGTGGCGCTGGTGATCTTTGTCTTTTTGCGAACTGCCCGTGCGTCCATCATTCCCATCGTCACGATTCCGGTTAGCCTGGTGGGCACATGCGCGCTGATGGCGCTGGCGGGCTTCTCCATCAACACCTTGACCTTGCTGGCGCTGGTGCTGGCCATCGGGCTGGTGGTGGACGATTCGATTGTGATGCTGGAGAATATTTTCCGGCACATTGAAGAAGGGCTGGATCCTTTCTCTGCGGCCATCAAAGGTGCCAGAGAAGTTGGTTTTGCCATCGTGGCGATGACACTCACTCTGGCGGCGGTGTACGCGCCCCTGGCATTTACACCCGGGCGCACCGGGCGCTTGTTCATTGAGTTTGCGCTGGCACTGGC
>JANMVO010000227.1:0-12432 GCA_031392805.1 Rhodoferax sp.
AGAATCTGCGCGTCAGTCAGCGTCGTGCCGGCAGGGATGACGGTGTTGCCTTCATTGTCTTTCACACCGCTGGCCAATGCGGTAAACGGGCGCAGGGTGCCAGCCGCAATGTCTTTTTGCCGGGCCAGCACTTCGCTTTGAACCGCCTGGGGAACCTTGGGGCCAAAGGCATCGACCCTGACCATGCCTTCCTTCACGCCACCCCAAACATTGCCACTCTTCCAGGTGCCGTCCAGCACCGCTTTGGCGCGCTGCGTGTAGTAATTGCCCCATTCATGGGTGACCGCCACGATCTGCGCGTCGGGGGCCACTTTGCGCATGTCGGAGTGGTAGGCCACGGCCATTTTTCCGCGCTCCTGGGCGGCCACCATCACGGCGTTGGATCCCGTGTGGAAGGCAATCACGTCGACGTTCTGGTTGAACAGCGCCATGGCGGCATCGCGCTCTTTGGGCGGGTCAAACCATGCGCCCAGCCAGATGACCTTGACGCTGGCACTCGGGTCGACCGAGCGCATGCCCAAGGTGAACGCGTTGATGCCCTGCAACACCTCGGGGATGGGAAAGCCCGCCACATAGCCCGCCACATGGGTTTTCGTCATGCGCCCCGCCGTGACACCGGCCAGGTAGCGGCCTTCGTAATAGCGGGCGTTGGCGGTGGCTACGTTGGCCGCAGTCTTGTAGCCGGTGATGGACTCGAACTTCACATCCGGGAACTCCTGGGCCACTTTGAGCGTGGGCTCCATGTAGCCAAAGCTGGGCGTGAAGATGAGCTTGTGGCCCAGTTGCGCCAAGTCGCGGATCACGCGTTCGGCGTCCGGGCCTTCGGCAACGTCTTCCACATAGGTGGTTTTGACGCGGGCACCCAGCGCAGCCTCAACCGCCTTGCGGCCTTGGTCATGCTGGTGCACCCAGCCGGCGCCGGTAAGCGGTGCAACATAGACAAAGCCGATTTTTAGGGCCTCTTTGGCAGCGGCCAAGGTTTGGGGCGTCTGGCTGGATTGGGGAAAAGCGGGCGTGAAACAGCAGGCGGCCACGAGCATGGCTGCGAGGTTTTTATACATGGTAGTCCTCTACATGGCTCCGAAACATAAGCAACGCTGCCCGCCGGAGCGTCGGGAAACGCCTGTGATTTTAACCGCTCAGTAACGGGTTGACGCAAGCACAACAGAGGCACAGCAGAAGCTCAGCGGAAGGTCTCAAACACCTCGTTCAAGCGGTCGATGTACTGGCGTTTCAAAGTGGCATCAATAAAGCTGGCGTCAAAGCTGTTGCGCGCCAACTGGTACGCGTGCTGCGCCGTCAACCCCAGCGCCGCAAATGTCTGCGTGAAGTTCTCGTTGATGTAGCCGCCAAAGTACGCCGGATCGTCGGAATTCACCGTGGCCACAATGCCTGCATCCAGCATCTGGCCCAGATTGTGGCGGGCCAGATCGGGGAACACACACAGCTTCAAATTGGACAGGGGACACACCGTGAGGGGAATTTTGTCTTTGACCAGCCGCTGCATCAGCGCGGCATCCTTGATGGCTTGCACACCGTGGTCAATGCGCTCGACCTTGAGCACGTCCAGCGCGCTCCAGATAAAGGCGGGCGGCCCTTCTTCGCCTGCGTGGGCGACAAGGCGAAAGCCCAGCTCGCGGCAGCGGGCAAACACCTTCGCAAACTTTTCGGGCGGTTGGCCCAACTCGCTGGACGCGAGCCCGATGCCGACGATCCTGTCACGGTGAGGCAGGGCCTGCTCCAGCGCCTCAAAGGCCGCTTCTTCGCTCAGGTGGCGCAGAAAGCACAGGATGAGTGAAGCGGTCATGCCAAATTGCGCCTGGGCGTCTGCACACGCGCGGTACAGGCCGTTGATGACCACGTCTGGGCTCAAACCATGTGCGGCATGAGTTTGGGTGTCAAAGAAAACTTCAGCGTGCAGCACGTTGTCTGCCGCTGCACGCTTGAGGTAGGCATGCGCCATGGCGTAAAAATCGGGCTCGGTCTTGAGCACCAGGGTGCCCGCGTGGTAGATGTCAAGAAAGCTTTGCAGGCTGTTAAAGACGTAGGCGCGGCGCAGTGACTCGACATCGGGGCAGGCAAGCGCAACACCATTTCGCCGGGCAATCGCGAAGATCAGCTCAGGCTCAAGCGAGCCCTCGATGTGCATGTGCAACTCGGCTTTGGGCATGCAGCGCAGCAGCTCGGGCAGGCGCTCGGCTGCGATATCTTTGGCAATGAATTTCAAAGCGCCCATCAACACACTCCAAAAGTGATTGCAACCAGAGATTGCAATATTTGTCAGATGCCGACTGTAGGGCAACAGCAGGCCGACGAAGCTTTGTCTGAAAGAGTATGCACCCGGCTCGCAAGTCCTGTGGCAGACGTTAGCGATCCAGCCCTCCCCGCCCGGACTCCGCGCCCTAAGAAGATGCCATGATTGCGGCGACCGCATGGGTGCATCCATTGAAGGTAGTGACGTCCACGGCGTGTGGCTGCGGTCGGTCCCGCAAGAATCTAAAATGGGCCTGTGAACGCCCTTCTCCCGCCCTCCCCCCGCCGCCCCATCCGTGAACTGCCCGACGAACTGATCAGCCAGATTGCGGCGGGTGAAGTGGTGGAGCGCCCGGCCTCTGTCGTGCGCGAGCTGGTGGACAACGCGCTGGACGCGGGTGCAAGCCAGGTCGCCGTGCGGCTGCTGGCCGGCGGCGTGCGCCTCATCGCGGTGGAAGACAACGGCGTCGGCATTCTGCGTGAGGAGTTGCCGCTGGCGTTCAGGCGCCACGCCACCAGCAAGATCACCAGCCTGCTGGATCTGGAATCAGTCGGCACCATGGGGTTTCGAGGTGAAGCGCTGGCAGCTATTACGTCAATAGCAGACTGTTCAATCCATTCAAGGGCTAGCGGCCAATTTGATGCTTTTTCCCTGAATGGGGGCAGCGGCGAGCTGAAACCCGTGGCCCGCAGCACCGGCACCACGGTGGAGGTGAAAGAGCTGTTCTTCAGCACCCCCGCGCGGCGCAAATTTCTCAAGACCGACGCCACCGAGCTGTCGCACTGTGTGGAGGCGGTGCGCCGCCACGCGCTGGCGCGCCCCGATGTGGGCTTTGAGATCTGGCACGAGGGCAAACTGGTCGAACAATGGCGAGTCTGCCAGGGCACGCCAGAAGCAGCGCTGGATGCGCGGCTGGGCGATGTGCTGGGCCATGAGTTTGTCAAGCGCTCGGTACGGGTGGACTACCGCACAGCCGCAATGCGCGTCACGCATCTTGCCAAGGGGATGGACGGTGCGGCGGTTGCTGCTGATGGCGCTCAAAGCGACCAGCGAGCCGTCAGGGTGTGGGGCCGCACTGGCATTCCCGACGCCGCACGCGCCCGCGCTGACCAGCAGTTTTGCTATGTCAACGGCCGCTTTGTGCGCGACAAGGTTTTGAGCCACGGCGCGCGAAGTGCTTACGAGGACGTGCTGCACGGGCACCGCCAGCCGGTCTATGTGCTGTGTGTGGAGATCGACCCGACTCGGGTGGACGTCAACGTGCACCCGACCAAGATCGAAGTGCGCTTCAGGGACAGCCGCGAAGTGCATCAGGCGGTGCACCACGCGGTGGAGGATGCGCTGGCGACGCCGCGTTCAGGCGTGGCCTCCGAACTTGCGCGTTCGGGCGCGGCATCTGGCAGTGGGCATTCTGGCGCGACTTCAGGGGTTGAGCGCGCGACGGCTGAAAACCGCACATCTGACTCTTTTTACCCATTAAAACAGCCTGTAGCCCTCGTCCAGTGGCCACAATCAGCTATTAATTTAGGATTTTCGTCAGGTCATTGTGTGGCAGACCTGGCCGCGCTGTGGCAAAAGACTGAAACGGCAACTGAGATGCATGGACGCGCGGAATCAGGCGCTGTGCCTGGCACCTTGTCTGGCACTTACCCGGCTGATCGATCAATGCCGTTTCAAGCGCACGACGCGGCAAGCGGCAAGCGCACAGAGATGGCAGCGGCAGCGGGCATCGCAGCAGCGCCGATGCCCGCAGGCGACTGGCCGCTGGGCCGCGCGCTGGCGCAGTTGCGGGGCATCTACATCCTGGCCGAAAACGCGCTGGGCCTGATCATCGTGGACATGCACGCCGCGCACGAGCGCATCGTCTACGAACGCCTGAAGGCCCAGATGGACGCGCTGGCTTCATCTGTGCCAGCCACGCAAAACGGGGCGCAAACCCCGCAACAAGATCGGCCCTGCAATTCGGATTCACTTTCGGATTCACGGTTGGATTCACGTTCGGATTTGCGTTCGCATTCGGATTCGGATTCTGGTTTCAGTTTGGGTTTGGGTTTGGCGTCGGATTCGCGTTCGGCAAAAGGCCTCGCCAGCCAGCCTCTGCTGATCCCCGCCACCTTCGCCGCCACGCCGCTGGAGGTGGCAACCGCCGAGGCCAATCTGGACGCCCTGACAACCCTGGGCCTTGAGATCACGCCCTTCTCGCCCAAAACCCTGGCCGTGCGTGCAGTGCCAGTGTCACTGGCCAACGGCGACGCCACAGAACTCGCCAGAAGCGTGCTGGCCGAGCTGGCCCAACACGACGCCAGCACCGTCATCGCGCGCGCCCAAAACGAGTTGCTGTCCACCATGGCCTGCCACGGTGCGGTGCGCGCCAACCGCCGGTTAACCATTGAAGAGATGAACGCCCTGCTGCGCCAGATGGAAGCCACCGACCGCTCCGACCAATGCAACCATGGGCGGCCCACTTGGCGTCAAGTGACCATTAAAGAGCTGGACGCCCTGTTCATGCGCGGGCGCTAGGCCCGCATCTGGCAATCAGGACATCAACACCAGCGCCAGCCCAATGGTTGCCGGGATGGCCTGTATAAACAGAATCTTGCGGGCAGCCGTTGTCGCGCCGTACAGCCCGGCCACCAGCACGCACAGCAGAAAAAACACCTTCACGCTAGTCCCCGCCGCGCCCAGGCTCAAGCCCCAAAACAGCCCTGCCGCCAGAAAGCCGTTGTAAAGCCCCTGGTTGGCCGCCAGCACCTTGGTGGCCGTGGCAGCCGCCTGCGTGTTGCCAAACGCCTTCAGGCCCCGTGGCTTGTCCCACAGGAACATCTCCAAAACCAGGATGTAGACGTGCAAAACGCCGATCAGGCCGACGACGATGTTGGCGATGAGTGACATGGGGTCTCCTAGGGTTGAAGCCTGCGAGTGTGCCGCAGTTTCGGATTGCCGTTTTCAAATCAGCAAAGTGCGCAAATCACCAAACAAGCCTGGCGCGGAAGGCAGCGGCACCGTTTCGATGGCGAAAGAACCGTTGCGAACGGCCATGTCAAGTGTTTCGGTGTCGAGCATAGATTCAGAGGTTCTTTGGTTTGGCCAACAGGCCGGGGAATTGTGTTTGCCGCCATTGGCGCGTGTGGGCCAAAAGTGCATCGGCTTCGGTGATGCATTCGGTAACCACGGCGTCACTGACAGGATCACCTTCATAGTCGCTCAAGTTGCGCTGCTTGCGCAGGGCATCGAGCACGATGATCACGTCATTGGGCAGGCCCATCGTGAGCGGTAATGCCTGCAACGCAGTTTGGTGGTGGCCTGGCTGGCTGGTGGATGTCCGATAGCCATGCGCCCACAGCCCCAAAATGGCGCATTGCATGATGCATTTGTAGGCCGCGTCAAAGCGGTTTTCGGCGCTGAGCTGCGCCAGCTTTACATCGGTGAGGTTGCGCAGGGCCGCCTGGAGCAATCGCTGCGCGCCCTGCGGTGTGGCGCTAAACGCCCGCAGTCGCTGAATGGCCAGCAAGTTGGCTAAGGTCATTCTCGGTTCCGATCAAAAAAATCTTGGGTTTGGTCAGCAAGTCTTGAACGAAAGAGTCTTGCTCTTGCACTCGGCGCCTGAATTCCTCGGCGTTGTACACCACAGGGTTAATTTCGCGGCCCAGCCCAGCTTGCGCGGGGTGGGTGGCTCTGACGACGTCAGCAAACCCGACGCCGGCGATGACCAACACATCGACGTCGCTGCCTGCGGTTTCAGTGCCACTGGCGACCGAGCCGAATATCAATGCCAAAGTGGGCTGCAGCGGCGTCAGTGCTGTGGTGAGTATTTCTGCGGCACCAGTTGTTTTGCGCAGCAGACCTGCCAGTTCCGGGAAAACCGGGCATTGCTGGTTGGCCTGGTAGCGCACCTGGTTGCCCTGCTGTTTACGCAACAACAGCCCCGCTGCGGCAAGCCGCGCCAGCTCTTTGTGCAGGGTGCCAGCAGCGGTGTGGGTCAGGCGAGCCAGTTCGCGCACGTGGTAATCCGTGTTCGGGTGGAGCAGCAGCAGGCTCAACACCTTTTTGCGATAGGTGCCAAACAGAATGTCGGTCAGCATATGTAGCTTTATTTGCTTCTATTGTAGCTTTATTTACTACAAATGTAGCATTTTTAACTACACAGTGGAATCACATGAACTGATTCAACGGCACGTAATCTTTCACGTATTCCGGAATGCGGCTGCGCCACGCGGGCGGCACGGCCTTGAAGTCATACTTCATGCCCTGCACAGCGCTGGCCGTAGAGTCAGCGCTGAAAACCGGTGGCGTTTTGCTGGTCCAGCAAAAACTTGTCGAACTCGCACGGTGGTGACCACGATTTAAGCCTTGCGCCAGTCATCGCGGTTTTCCTTGTAAATGGCCGATTGGTAGTCGTTTTTGAGCAGTGCAATGAAGGCTTTATTGGCCTGGATTTCAAGCTCCAGCCGGTCCACCAAAAACAATACGCGGCGGGCGTTGCTGGTGGGCAGAAACAGCTTGATGGCGGCGGCGGCGGTTGGTTTTGCCGGTGCCGGTGGCCATTTCAGGCAGAAAGCGGGTTTTTCTTTCTTTCACTGCGGTTTGAATCTCCTGAGCCGCCTGTTTCACATTTTGCCGGTTGAGCACGTCGTCAATCAGCGGGGCGACTGCCATGTGACCCGTGTCAAACGTCAAATAAAGCGGTTTTCACAGACATTTAAGGCTGTAGCCCGCGCGCAATATACATAAGTAGCTAATATTATTGTAGCAATTCGTCAAAATGCAGGCAATTTGCTGCCGGGGCCGAGTATTGAGTTTGCAAACGCCAAGTAACGATTTTGGCACGGTAACTTGGTGTGGCTCTGGGCGGGGGTGGGAGCAGCATTGCTGCAGTATGTCGTGGCTGTGTGGAAAAGGCGACGCGGGAGTCTGTTTTGTCGCCACTCTCACGCATTGCCACGCGCAAGGCAGTACATCAGGCCTATCCAGATGGCGGCGATGTTGGGTCACTGTGAACCCTGGCAAAGGTCAGGATCACCTCGCGGATGATTTTGCGCTGCGGCGCTGGCAGCTTGAGGAACGCATCGAAGGTTTCACGCTCCAGGTAACCCACGCCGTCGTCCCAGCGTTTTTGCTCAGCTCGCAGATGCGCTTGCACATGGTCGCCAAAGCGCAAGCGCTGGGGGTCGAGCTTTAGCCACTTGGCCAGTTCCTGCAATTTATCTTGCGTGGGAATGGCCTCGCCATTTAGCCACTTCCATACGGTCTGACGCCGCACCGGATTGCCCGACCAGCGCAGATTGAACTCGCGCTCCAGCACCGGGCCGCTGACTTCCAGCTTCTGGGCCTTCATGGCTGCCCGCAAACGCTCGCTGAACTCCCTTTTTTCATCCATCGGGGCACGGTATCCGCACAGCTTGCGTCAAACGTCCATTACAGTTGACGTTTTATGTCCCTTAATAGGGGATTTCAATTTCAGCGCTGTCCATGCCCAAATCCCTGCTCGAACAACTCCCCGAAATCGTGGCCAACGGCCGTAAAGAAGCCGAAAAAATCCTGGAAAGCATTGAAAGCCGGCACCGCGTCACGCTGCAGACCCGCGAGGTGGTGCTGCCCGCCAAGGACTCTGCAGCGCAGGACTGGGTGACGGCGCAAAGCCGTGTGGCGCAGCGGGAAGTATTTGCGCCCGGCCAGGCCAGCTTTTTGGCCAGCGCGCAGCCCCTGCTGACTGCTGACAACGCCGCGCATCCCGAGCCTTGGACCAACCGCCTGATCTATGGCGACAACCTGCTGGCCATGGCGGCGCTGCTGGCGGGTGATGAGCACACGCCCAGCCTGCGCGGCAAGGTGGATTTGATTTACATCGACCCGCCGTTTGACAGCAAGGCCGACTACCGCACCAAGGTGAACTTACCCGGCGTGGAGCTGGAGCAAAAGCCCACGGTGATCGAGCAGTTCGCCTATTCCGACACCTGGAGCGACGGCACGGCGTCCTATCTGGCGATGATCACGCCCCGGCTGATTTTGATGCGCGAGTTGTTGGCGGATACCGGCTCGATTTATGTGCACCTGGATTGGCATGTGGGGCACTACGTAAAGCTGGTTTTGGATGAAGTTTTTGGAAAGCAAAACTTCCGCAATGAACTCGTTTGGAGCTATTTCGGATTCAAGCGCTCAACCGCAAAGAAGTTTCCCCAGAAACATGACACGCTGTTTCTATATTCAAAAGGCAGTGAGTATCGGTGGCGAACCCAGTACCGCCCCCATAACGCAGAGTATCTAAAACGGTTTAGGCCAGATGAGACTGGGAGACTATGTAGGTCTGACGTCAACCCCACAGGAGGTGGCAGCCGCAAGATTTACCTTGATGAAGTCGAGGGCGACATTATTGACTCGGTGTGGGACGACATTCCACCTGTAAATCCGGTAGCAAAGGAGCGAACTGATTACACGACTCAGAAGCCAGAAAAGCTCCTTGATCGCATCATCCGCGCCTCCTGCCCTGAAGGCGGCCTTGTCGCAGACTTCAACGGCGGCTCAGGCACAACCGCCGCCGTAGCCGAAAAACTAGGCCGCCGCTGGATCACCACCGACCTCGGCAAACCCGCCTGCATGATCATGCGCAAGCGCCTGATCGATCAGGACGCCAAGCCTTTTCTCTACCAGGCGATTGGTGATTACCAGGTCGAAGCTGCCAAGGCCATGCTGGGGCGCGACTTCCGCATTGGCGATCTGTCGCAGATCGTGCTGTCGCTCTACGGCGCGCTGCCGCTGCCGCCCGACGTGAACCCGCAGCGCAACCTCGGGCAAATCGCAGGCATCGCACTCGGTGCCAACCGGGGCAGCAAGACGCTGGTGCTGGCTGACTCGCCCAACAAGCTCACCGGCATGGCCACGCTCAAGAAAGCCATCGCGCAGCGCGACAACCTGATGGGCGGCTGGGACCGGGTCGTGGTGCTGGGCTGGAACTTTGAGCCGTCGATTGGCGAGACCATCACCGCGCTGAACGATTCGCGCCTCCAAGTGCTGGTGATTCCGCCCGACCTGATGGACCGGCTGAAGAAAAAAGGCGGGCTGGACAAGCTGCGCGGGCAGGTGCGGTTTTCAAGCCTGCAGTACCTGACGATTCACCCTGTGGAACGAAAAGTTGAAGGCGGACATGAAACGCTGACCGTCAAACTCAAAAACTACGTGCTGCTGTCGCCCGAAGCCATCAATCTCGACGATGCCAACCGCGCCAAGCTGCAGGCCGTGATCAACCGGCAACCGCTGGCCCTCATTGAATACTGGGCGGTGGACCCGGACTACGACGGCAAGGTGTTCCGCTCATTCTGGCAAGACTATCGGGGCAATACCGCCAACGATGAAGATGCGTTGCGCGTGGTGACGCAGGCCGTGGTGGTCACTGCCTCTAAACCCGGCCCGCGCAAGGTGTGCGTGCGGGTGGTGGATGTATTCGGGTTTGAGGCTGAAGTGGTGGCCGCTATCTGAGCTCCAACCAATTAATAGCGCTGCAAAAATCAGATTTTTTAACCTGCAAGAACGAAAGAAATGTATGACCAATGGACTTTATTCCACCCATTTTGTGAACCGCAACGGGGACGCTCTTGGGGACGCGCCTGGACTGCTACCGATACCTTTGCGTCAAGGAATGCAGATCACTATTCACAGTCACCCTCAGCCATTCACTGTTGTGGATTGGCGCTTTCATCTAGGGCAATCAGATGAAAACGCCGGACTCACGATCGTGTTGGAGTGACATGGCGCTGAAATGGTCCATGTACCCAAAGACACCGGCCTGACCTCTTGATCATCTGGTCTTACCCATGACGGCACAAACCGCCAACGATGCCGACGCACTACGCGTAGTAACGCAGGCTGTGATGACAACAGCCAAAAAACCCGGACCACGCAAGGTCTGTGTTCGGGTGGTGGATGTGTTTGGCTTCGAGCCGGAAGGGGTTGCGACGGTGGGGGCTGCGTGACCAATCAGGCTTCCAGCGGGTTTCTGGGCAATTTGGTTCCCGTCAGGTATTCACAGTGCCGTTTTATCTCCTGCTTGCTTTTGAGCAGCAATTCAATCTCTTCAGGTGTCAGGCGGCGAGGCTTGGGATTAATACCAATCAAATCGTTCAGTCGTTTCGTGGATGGTGTGATCGATCCCCAAGTGCTGGGATCGTCTGGGTCAACGGGAACGGGAACGATGTCGTTCATGGCTTCAGACCACAGCCAGTGCCCGCACCGCGAGCAGGCTGTCTTTCAACTCCACCTGAGCCACCTTCAAATCGTAGGCTGCTTGAAGGTTAAGCCAGTACTGCGGGGTTTGACTCAGCGCCAGTCCCAGCCGCAACGCCAATTCAGCAGTGACCGGGCGCTGCCCCTTGAGCAGGTGCGACACACGCATAGGCGAAACACCAATGGCCTCGGCAAATGCAACTTGCTTAAGACCCAGTTCATTCAGTATTTCGTGCAGGAATTCGCCGGGGTGAATGGCCGGCAGGCCGTTAGTCAAATTTTTCATGGTGTTCGCTCATTAGTGGTAGTCCACGATATCAACGTCATACGCATTGCCATCTTCAAACCGGAAGCAGACGCGCCACTGGTTGTTGATGCGAATGCTCCATTGGCCAGCCCGGTCGCCGCTCAGGCCTTCCAGGCGGTTGGACGGTGGCAGGCGCAAATCCTCTACGTCCATGGCCGCATGCAATTGGGTCAGGCGCATCAGCGCGCGTCGAAGGATGTCGGGCGGCAAGCGCCGCGCCTTTCCGGTCAAAAACAGACGTTCAGCTTCTGGATTGGCAAAGTTTTCAATCACAGCGCAATTATAAACAATTTGTTTATTTAACAACGAATACAAAGACAAGCACATGCCTGAAAAAGACAACCAACTCGCCCTATCCTCCGGCCTCACCATAAAAACCAACCAGCTTTGCCTGGGCCTGGAGTCCGGCGCGGCCGACATTCTGGAACTCGTCACGCCCACCACCGCCGAGTTGCTGAAGTGGTTGTTTGGCGAAGACATGGTGCTGGCCCGCGGCGGGCTGAACTTTCACGCCGGGCAGCAGCAGGCGATTTTGAACGCTATCGTTGCGCACGAGGTGCTGGGCAAGGATCATGCGCGCTGGACGCTGCTGGACCTGTACCGCGCCGCTGCGCCCGATGCGCTGCTGACAGGCACGCGGCTTAATGAGGTCGCCAGCCCGAAACATGGCCATCCCAAGTACTGCTTCAAAATGGCGACCGGCACGGGCAAGACCTGGGTGCTGCAGGCGCTGCTGATCTGGCAACTGCTGAACAAGACGGCGGCATTGGCCGAGGGCATAGACGATGCGCGCTTTACGCGGCAATTTATGGTGGTGGCACCGGGCCTGATTGTGTACGAGCGGCTGCTCGATGCGTTTTGCGGCAAGCTGATTGAAAACGGCAACGGTTCACGCGACTTCGCGAGGTCGGACATCGCCCAATTTGCCGACCTGTTTATTCCCGACGCCTACCGCGAGACGGTGTTTGCTTTCGTGCGCGGCAATGTCTGCAACAAAAACGAGATTGGCCTGAAAGCCACCGGCAACGGGATGATTGCCATCACCAACTGGCATCTGCTGACAGACGCCGAGTTGCCGCAAGAGGTCGAAGACGTAGAAGCCCTTGGCGCGCCGCTCGACCCGCAGCGGGTGATTGAGGCCGTGCTGCCACTCATGCCCGGCCGCGCCACCGGCAACAGCCTGGACGTGCTGGACCGGCGTTATGCACGCGGCAATGTGCTGGAGTTTTTGGCCGGGCCGCCTGAGTTGATGGTGTTCAACGATGAGGCGCACCACATCCACGAGTTCAAGCGCGAAGGCGAAACCACCGAGGTGGAATGGCAAAAAAGCCTGAGTCGCATTGCGCTACCGAAGGGCCGACGCTTTGTGCAAATGGATTTTTCAGCCACACCGTACAACGACATCGGGTCGGGCAAAAACAAGCGCAAGCTTTACTTTCCGCACATCATCACGGACTTTGACCTGAAAAGCGCCATGCGCGCGGGGTTGGTGAAATCTCTCGTATTGGACCGGCGCAAGGAAATCGGCGCGCTGCCACTGGAGTTCAAAGCCGAGCGCGATGACGACGGCAACCCTATCTTGAGCGAAGGCCAGCGCGTGATGCTGCGGGCGGGCCTGAAAAAACTGCGCAAGCTCGAAGCCGACTTTGCGCGA
>JANMVO010000228.1:0-3397 GCA_031392805.1 Rhodoferax sp.
AAGGTCAAAGTGGTCAAAAACAAGGTCGCGTCGCCGTTCAAAACCGCCGAGTTCGACATCCTGTTTGGCGAAGGCATCAGCCGCCATGGCGAAATCATTGACATGGGCGTCACAGCCAATATTCTGGACAAATCGGGTGCCTGGTATGCCTACAACGGTGAAAAAATTGGCCAAGGCCGCGACAACGCCCGGGAGTTTTTACGCGAGAACCCTGCCCTGTCAACCGAGATTGAAAACAAGGTGCGCGAATCGCTTGGCATCCCTTTGTTGCAGCAAGAGGTGGAAGCACCGCAAAAGGCCAAAGCTGCGAGTAAAAAGGCAGACCAGCCCGCGTGATATATGCATAATTAGCTATTTAAAATGTAGCTTTTAATGTGCTGCTCATGCATTGTCCAAACCCAACGCGCCGAAACCAGCCCGCTCATTCGAGCCTCAGCCGGATGCCCTATGCTGCCTGCCAAACCGTCCGCCAACCCACCTTCCCTTAAAGGCCGTGCCCTGCGCCTGCTCAGTGGGCGGGAGCACTCGCGTGCCGAGCTGGAGCGCAAGCTAAAGTCGTTTGAAGAAGAGCCCGGCGAACTGACCAGGGTGCTGGATGAGCTGCAGGCCAAAGACTTCATCAGCGAGCAGCGCGTGATCGAATCCGTCATCAACCGCCGCTCAGCCAAACTGGGCACAGCGCGTATCCGCCAGGAGCTGCAAAGCAAAGGGCTGGACCGCGAGGCGGTCATCGAGGCGGTGGCCAGCCTGCAAACGACCGAGCTGGCGCGTGCCCGTGAGTTATGGCTCAAAAAGTTTGGTGAACCCGCTACCGAGTCAAAAGAGCGCGGAAAACAGATGCGCTTTCTGGCGGCGCGCGGGTTTAGCGGGGATACCATCCGGCGGGTGCTTGCTGGCGTGCGGGATGGCGAATAAGTGGAAAATAGGCGGGACTCGACAACTGTGCGTTGATCAGCCACCAACTTCGCCGTGATCGCAAGCCAATGTCCACCAACGACCTATGGATTGCTGCCTCTGCGATGGCGCACGATTGCCCGCTGTTCACGTTTGATGTCCACCTGTCCAGAATTAAGAATCTGAAAGTGGTCAGCAAAGAAGCCGAGTGGATCGCCCTTAATTCCTGATCAATCCATGACTGACACAACTTTCGACTACATCATCATCGGCGCCGGAACCGCCGGCTGCCTGCTGGCCAACCGCTTGAGCGCAGACGCCTCCAAGCGCGTGCTGTTGATCGAGGCCGGCCGCAAGGACGATTACCACTGGATTCACATTCCCGTGGGCTATTTGTATTGCATTGGCAACCCGCGCACCGACTGGCTGTACCAGACCGAGCCCGACGCCGGCCTGAACGGTCGCGCGCTGCGTTACCCGCGCGGCAAAACCCTGGGTGGGTGCAGCAGCATTAACGGCATGATTTACATGCGGGGCCAGGCGCGTGACTATGACCAGTGGGCGCAACTCACGGGCGACGATAGCTGGACCTGGAAGAATTCCCTGCCCTACTTCAAGCTGCACGAAGACTATTACAAGGGTGCTGACGCCCTGCACGGCGCGCGGGGAAGCGAGCCCGAACTGATGCCCGCCAATGGGTCTGACTATCAAAAGCTGCTGCGCCACCGCAGCGCCGGTGGCGAATGGCGCATTGAAAAACAGCGGCTGCGCTGGGACGTGCTGGACGCCTTCTCGCAGGCCGCGCAGCAAGCCGGGATTCCTGCCACCGATGATTTCAACCGCGGCACCAACGAGGGCGTGGGTTACTTCGAGGTCAACCAAAAAGCCGGCTGGCGCTGGAACACGGCCAAGGCGTTCCTGCGGCCCACCTGCTATGCGCGGCCAAATTTCGAGATGTGGACGGCAGCGCAAGTGACCCGGCTGGTACTGCAGACCCGCCCCGATGGCAGCCAGGTTTGCACCGGCGTGCAAGTATGGGGCAAGGGTGAACTGGTGACCGCAATCGCCAAACGTGAAGTGCTGCTGTGCGCGGGCAGTATCGGCTCGCCGCAACTATTGCAGCTCTCTGGCATCGGCCCGGCGGCACTACTGCAAAAGCATGGCATTGACGTGGCGGTGGATGCGCCCGGAGTGGGTGCCAACTTGTCAGACCACTTGCAGATTCGCGCGGTGTTCAAGGTGCAAAACGTCAAGACGCTCAACACCTTGGCCAACAGCCTGTGGGGCAAGGCGATGATCGGCTTGGAGTACGCCTTCAAACGCAGCGGCCCCATGAGCATGGCGCCCAGCCAGCTAGGGGCGTTCACGCGCAGCGATGCAGGCCAGGCCCACCCCAACCTCGAATACCACGTCCAGCCGCTGAGTCTGGATGCCTTTGGCGACCCGTTGCACAGCTTTGATGCGTTTACCGCCAGTGTCTGCAACCTCAACCCCACGAGCCGTGGCACGGTGCACATCAAAAGCAATAAATTTGAAGACGCGCCTGCGATTGCGCCCAATTACCTGAGCACCGACGCCGACCGCAAGGTGGCGGCTGACTCACTGCGCGTCACCCGCAATATCGTCTCGCAGCCCGCCCTGGCCAAATACAGCCCACAGGAATGGAAGCCGGGTGTGCAGCATCACACCGACGACGACCTGGCCCGGCTGGCGGGCGACATTGCCACCACCATCTTTCACCCGGTGGGCACCACCAAAATGGGCGCGGTTGCCGACCCGATGACCGTGGTTGATGCGCGCTTGCGGGTGCGCGGCAAGCACGGCCTGATTGCCGGTTTGCGCGTGGTGGACGCCGGTGTGATGCCCACGATCACCAGCGGCAACACCAACTCCCCCACACTGATGATTGCCGAGAAGGCGGCGCAGTGGATTGCCGAGGAGGCCGCCCAGAAAATCGCCGTTTGACTGATGCTTTGAGGCGGTGCCGTGCAATAGCTGCTGGATGTGAAAGGCTGAAGGGTGAAAGGGTAAATCCCGATGTGCCACTGTGGGGCAGAGCCTAAAGTATCGCTACTTGCAACCGGGCCACAAGCCACGCGCTAGAAAGGCCGAGGAGACAGCCACAAAGCATTAAAAATACAATTTGCGCGTCCACCAGCAGACGCGCCGTAGAAAGGCACCGGCCACCCCGGTGCCTTTTTTTTAGCGCCTAAAAAGACCTGTGGCCCTTGTTGGACATGCATGAACAGCTATATATGTTATAGCAATTGGCAATTGAGAACGGATCGGTTGCCATTGGCCTGGTGCTGGGGTTTTAAGACGGCCTTTATGGCCCCGGCACCGGCAGTCTTTTCGTGTTCGCGCTGGTCCGGCTGCTGGGCTATGACTTTCTCAACGCCTGCGCGTCGGCCAAGCTGCTCAACACCGCTACTAAATATATAGCAATATAGTGAATAACTACCAGGGCTACCGGGCTATTTCACCCCACTTGCTCGGATTTCAG
>JANMVO010000285.1:0-3505 GCA_031392805.1 Rhodoferax sp.
ACGATGAACTTCTTCAGCTCTACCGCAAACGGCAACTCCTGCAACAAAATTCCGTCAGACTGGCTCAACACCGCCGTGCTGGATTGTGTGCCCTCCGTCACCAGCAAGTTGGCGCGAAACGTCGGGTTGTTTTCGCTCAAACGGTGCTCGGGTTTGACATCGGCCATCATGCCGACGCCCGCGTAGGCGGTCTTGCCGTTGAACCACATTTGGGCACGCACGATCAAGTCCCCATCAAGCAAACCGCCCAGGCACACCAACACGATCGCACTGTGCGCCGCCAGATAGCCAATCTTGTTGGCAGCACCGGCCTTGGCGGCCACCATCCAGCCGGTGCCTGCACCGGTATCACGCTGCTGCAGCTTGACCTTCCAGCCGCCGCCCGCCAGCATCCCGCCAATGCGCCTGGCGGCGGTCTCGGGTGATTCGATCAACACGGCATGCGCCCGGTGGCCAAAGGCCTTCAAGCTCTGCTCGCGGATGTTTTCCTTGTAGGTTTTGAGATCGACAAATATCTTTGGCGCGTTGCGCGCAATGCACAGCGAGGTGCTGGTCACCAAAAAAGCCAAAATCAGCAAAAACCACCAGGCGCTGTAGACCGAATAAAGACTGACAGCCGAAAACACATCAGCCCAGAACGGGCCGAACTGATTGACGTAATTGGGAATCGGCTCGTGCTGCTTCAACACGGTGCCAATGATCGACGCGATGCAGATCACCGTGAGCAGGGAAATCGAGAACCGCATGCTTGAGAGCAGCTCGACCGCTGCACGCACCGGGCGCGAGGCGGATTTGATCTCAATACCCTGAGTGGAGACGGTCATGGGAACATCGGTCATGGCTACGGATTGTCAGTCACTCAATTTAAAAAGGCGGGCTGATCTTGAGATCAGCCCGCCCTTGTCAGGGTTGATTGAAGTGCAATGGTTCCCTCGGTGGTGCCCGAAACGGCTAGCGCAGCCCGGCAATGTAGTCAGCCACGGCCCTGATCTCCCGATCATTCAATTTGGCGGCAACCTGGCCCATTTGCAGGCTGTTCTTGCGCACGCCATCACGGAAACCCGTCAGTTGGCTCACCGTGTACTCGGCATGCTGCCCGCTCATACGCGGGTACTGCGCGGGAAGTCCGGCGCCGTTGGGGCTATGGCAGCCAGCACAGGCGGGCACCTGACGGTCGGCAATGCCGCCGCGGTAAATGCGCTCACCCAGGGCAACCAGTTCCTTGTCTTTGGCATAACCAGCCTTGGCCTTCCTGCCGGTGGCCCAATACGCAATGTTCCGCATATCGTCGTCACTCAAGGCAGACGCGAAGCCTTTCATGACAGCGTTGTTGCGCTTGCCCGACTTGTACTCTTGCAATTGCTTGACCAGGTACTCGGGGTGTTGCTGAGCCAGCTTAGGGTATGCCGGCGTGCCAGAGTTGCCATCGGCACCATGACACGCGGAGCACACTGCCGCAAAATTGGCCTCGCCTTTGGCAAGATCCGGTTTTGCGGGCTTGACCATGGCAGGTTTGGCTTCGGCCTTCACTTCAGCATGGGCTGCTGCGGGTTTCGTTTCTTCAGCGAAAGTCGAAAAAGCAGGCACCGTCAGGGCGGCAGCGAATAACAGGGGGGTAATCAGTTGAGCAATCAGCTTCATAGGGAATGTCGAATCGTGGCGAATCATGTCAGACGAGCAAAACCATGTGATTCTACAATGGCTGCCCGGGTTTCCCTTGTACACCAATGACCACCACCTCAAACCCAGCGGCTGCGGGACCTCTTGTTGCTGAAACTGCAACACCTGCCGTCCTCAAGGCACTCGCTGCAGACTCAAAAGCCCAGGCCACCATTGCATCGGGCTGGCTGCACACTGCCAAGTTCCTCACCACTGCACCGCAACTGCATTTTCTGCCCGCACTGGAGGTGCCCGAAATTGCCTTTGTGGGGCGCTCCAACGCTGGCAAATCAACCTGCATCAACACCCTGACCCAGCAAAAGCAGTTGGCCTATGCCTCAAAAAAACCAGGCCGTACCCAGCACATCAACCTGTTCACTTTGGGCAAGCAGGGTGTGACCGATGCGGTGCTGGCTGACCTGCCCGGCTATGGCTATGCGGCTGTTCCCAAGCAGGACAAAATACGCTGGCAGCAAGTCATGGCCAACTACCTGGTGACGCGCGAGAACCTGAAGGCCATCGTGCTGCTGTGCGACCCGCGCCACGGCCTGACCGAGCTGGATGAAATTTTGCTCGATGTGATTCGGCCCCGGGTGGTAGAGGGCCTGAAATTCCTGGTGGTTCTGACCAAGGCCGACAAGCTCAACAAAACCGAGCAAATCAAAGCCCTGTCCATCATGAAACTTCAGGCCGGTGGCGGCGAAGTGCGCCTGTTTTCTGCCACCAAACGCATTGGCGTTGACGACGTGTCACGCCTGTTATGGAAATGGGCACATCCGGAATTGAAAGCCAGCGCTGATGCAGCGCAAGTGCTCAACGAATTTGATTAGCAGCTGATTTTTTGCCGTCTGCCGCACCGCGCGGTTGGACGCCAAAATCCCGTTTTTCTGTGCGCTGATCTGCGCGTATTTTGCTACCTAATATATAGCAAACTATTCATAAAACACTAAGGCTAGAGCTGCCCTGTACCCAAAGAAATAGCTGGACATTTCTACCCATTGATCCTAAGCTTGCGGGATGCACCATCAAAACCAGATCAAACGCACCCTGGCCTTAGCTGAGTCGATCGAAGTCGTGCGCACCCTGCTCAACTCCCAGACGCACAAGAATCGCGCCTCGCTGTGCAGGGCGGTGTGCATGCATTTCAACTTTCACGACGCACGTGCACGCCCACAAATCGGTGGTTGCGTCAAGGCACTGCGCGAATTGGAGCGTGTAGGACACTTTGTCCTTCCAGCACAGTCCAAAGCGACTGTTCTCAAGCGCCCGCGTCGCCTCGATTGTGCCGTACCCAATCCAGTGGCTGTATCGGCACAAGCGGGCGACGTGCAAGGACTGTGCCTGATCAAGGTGGACAGTCTGGAGCTGATGCGCATCTGGAACGAGATGATGCTGCGCGAGCACCCTCAGGGTGCTGGCCCCTTGGTGGGCTGCCAGCTACGCTACCTCATCGCGTCCGATCACGGCTGGCTGGGTGGCTTTGCTTTCAGCGCGGCAGCACTCAATCTGCGCGATAGAGACCAATGGATTAGCTGGGACACGCAACAACACCGTGAGCACTTGCACCGCGTACTTGGCATGAGTCGCTTTTTGCTGCGCACCAGCGTGCATTGCCACAACCTGGCCTCCTGTGTTCTTGGCATGGTATTGCGACAGGTGGGGCCGGATTTTGAGGCCCAGTACGGCTATCGACCCTGGCTGGTGGAGAGCTTTGTCGATACCGAACACTTCCTTGGCACTTGCTACAAAGCGGCCAACTGGAGCGCCATTGGACAAACCCAGGGGCGTGGCCGCCAAGACCGCGAACATCAAAACGCCAAGTCCGTCAAAACCATCTACGTCTATG
>JANMVO010000289.1:0-4208 GCA_031392805.1 Rhodoferax sp.
GGTGATCCGCACGCCGCAAGACACGGGCGTGGTGTTTCTGATGGATGACCGGTTTGCACGGGCCGAAGTGCAGAATTTGCTGCCAGGCTGGTGGCAGGCCGGAGGGTCTTGATGTTTACCGGTTTGACTGCCATTTCAGGCTGTAGCCCCTGTCCACATTGCATAAGTAGCTATATAACACATAGCAACCATTCGTTGGTGGAGAACCGCTGTCACGAAGCCACTACCGAAGCCCCGCTCCCAACAATGGCATTGGGGGCAGGGTCAGCTTTTAACTGTCGGAAAATTTTACACTCTGCTGCGGTGCGATGCCCCACGCAAGACCAGGGCGTGGTACTTTTGATGGAGGACCGGTTTGCACGGGCCGAGGTGCAAAATTTGCTGCCAGGCTGGTGGCAGGCCGGAGGGTCTTGATGTTGACCCGGTTTGACTGCTATTTCAGGCTATAGCCCCCGTCCACACTGCATAAGTAGCTATATAACACATAGCAACCGTCCGCTGGTGGAACCGCTGTCCCGACGCCACTACCGAAGTCCCGCGCCCAAAGCGCTTTCCGCCCGCTGGATCAACTCGATCTTGTAGCCATCCGGGTCGGTCACAAACGCAATCACCGTGGTGCCGCCCTTGACCGGCCCGGCCTCCCGTGTGACGTTGCCACCCGCTGCCTTGATTTTCTCGCAGGCGGCGCAGGCATCCGTCACGCCCAATGCGATGTGGCCGTAGGCAGTGCCCATGTCGTAGCTGTCAACGCCATGGTTGTAAGTGAGTTCAATCTCGGCGTGGTCCGGGTTGGTGCCATAGCCTAAAAAAGCCAGCGAGTATTTGTAGGCAGCGTTCTCGGAGGTGCGCAGCAGTTTCATGCCGAGAACCTTGGTGTAAAAATCAATCGAGCGTTGAAGGTTGCCAACGCGAAGCATGGTGTGGAGTAGGCGCATGGTCTAATTATCCAATGATTCGATTTCCAATTCCATTTCCAATTCAAAGCAACCGGATGTTGCATCGCCTTGCCGTGCCTGTGCCACTGTCTGCGGCGACGCGCCTGCTTTCGCTTTGAACTGGAAGCCGGAGCGTTCGGGCAGATTTGTCCGGCGCTGCTATCCATAACGCGAGCCCGTTTGCCTTGCCTGCAACCGCCATTCCACGCCGCGCCCTGATCCTGCTGGTGATCCTCACGCTGGTCTGGGGCACCAACTGGCCGCTTTTTCCAATCGTGTTGCGCGAAGTATCGGTCTGGACGTTTCGCGCGTTCGCCGTCGTGATTGCGGGCTGCTCCTTGCTGCTGGTGGCGAAGGCGCGCGGGCAGTCCCTGGTCATTGAGCGTCGGCATTGGCCGGTCATGTGTTGCGCCACATTCTTCTATCTGGTGTTGTGGAACATCGCCACCGCCTATGCGGCGGTCATGTTGCCCTCGGGCCAGGCCGCCGTGCTGGGCTTCACCATGCCGCTGTGGACCGCGCTTATCAGCTGGGCCGTTTTGGGCGAGCGCATGAGCCTGCGTCTGCTGGCGGCTGTGGCCCTGGGTGGCGCATCGGTCGCCCTGCTGATGGTGCCGAGCTTTGCGGCCTACGCCAGCGCGCCACTGGGAATGGTCTATGGCCTGGTCGCCGGGCTGGGTTGGGCCATCGGCACCCTGATTCTCAAACGCGGCAAGGTCGCCGTGCCCGCCACTGTGCTGACGGGCTGGCAATTGCTGATCGCGGCTGTGCCGACGGTCTTCGGTGCCCTGATTCTTGGCGATGGCCACTGGTTCATGCCGTCCTCGCAAACCATCGCGGTGATTCTGTACATCAGCCTGGTGCCCATGTGCGTCGGCAACGTGTGCTGGTTCACCATCGTCGGCATGTTGCCGGCCAACGTGGCGGGCCTGTCTTCCATCATGGTGCCGGTGGTGGCGATGGTCTCTGGCGCGCTGATTCACGGCGAGCCCTTGGGGCCACTGCAAATCGCAGCGATGGTGTGTTGCGTGGCGGCGCTGTCGCTGGCACTGCTTAAGCCCAAGGGCTGAGGGGTATTTGAAACCCCAGGCAAGCCGCCGTTGCATGGCCTGCATCGAACGGGCTATCATGCATTTCACTTTACAACCAGCCGCCTTATGACTCCCACCCTTCTGAACCAAGCGCCTGGCAGGCGCATCAAAGTCGCCGTGATGGGCGCAGGCGCTGTCGGCTGCTATTACGGCGGCATGCTGGCCCGTGCCGGGCATGACGTGGTGCTGATTGCCCGGCCCGCACATGTCGAAGCGATAGCTCGCAGCGGGTTGCGAATGGAGACCCAAACCTTCGACGAGCATGTGCGCCTGGCCGCCAGCCCCGATGCCAGCGCGGTGCAGGGCGCTGAGCTGGTGCTGTTCTGCGTCAAGTCCCCAGACACTGAATCTGCCGGTGCGCTGATGCGACCTTACCTGCAAGCCGGCGCGCTGGTGCTGTGCCTGCAAAACGGCGTCGACAACGCTGACCGCCTGCGTACCGTGCTGCCGCAACATGCCGTGGCCGCAGCCGTGGTGTATGTGGCCACCCAAATGCTGGGCCCCGGCCAAGTCAAACACAACGGGCGCGGTGATTTGGTGATCGAGCCGACCACCACCACGTCAATTTCCAGCCAAGCCGCAGCCCAAGCCCTGATCGCCGCCGGCATCCCTACCGTGATCTCCGACAACGTGCGCGGCGAGCTATGGGCCAAGCTGATTCTGAACTGCGCCTACAACGCCGTCTCGGCCATCACCCAACTGCCCTACGGCAAAATGGTGGCGGGCGCGGGCGTACCCGACGTGATGCGGGACGTGGTGGCCGAATGCCTGGCCGTGGCCCGGGCTGAGGGCGTGCAAGTAGCGGGTGACGCGCAAGCGGCCGTCGCCAATCTCGCCGCCAGCATGCCCAGCCAGTTTTCATCGACCGCGCAAGATCTGGCACGCGGCAAGCGAAGTGAGATTGACTACCTCAATGGCCTGGTCGTGCGGCGCGGTGAGGCGCTGGGGATTGCAACGCCAGCGAATCGGGTGTTGTGGGCGTTGGTGAAGTTGATGGAGTCGAGGGCCGGCTAAAACGCATTTTTTTAATACCCGCAAGAAAGTCCTCCCTGTGCCCCAAGTCACCTTCATTGAACACAACGGCAAACGGCATCAGGTAACGGCCCTGCCGGGCCTGTCATTGATGCGCGCAGCCATCGACAACAACGTTCCCGGCATTGACGCCGACTGTGGCGGCATGTGCGCCTGCGCCACCTGCCATGTGTATGTTGATGCCGCCTGGCAAGACCGCACCGGCGAGCGCACGGCAATGGAGAATGACATGCTGAACTTTGCGGCAGCAACCCAGGCCAACTCGCGCCTGGCCTGCCAGATCCCGATGGCACAAGCACTTGATGGCCTGATCGTGACGCTGCCCGACGGCCAGCATTGACAGCCCCACCGGGTGCCCTGACCCGCGTCCCTTCAAGGAGCGCTGCGATGAATCAGCCAAGCACCCACAGCGCGGCAGCCGGCCACGCCAGAGCCGTGGGCCCCTTAACCAGGCACAGCAGAAAGTCGAAGGTGCGCGCACCCAGGGCCACCGGCGCGCCATCCATCAGCAATTGGCGTGTGCCCGGCAAAAAAAATTCAAAGCGGTCGAACCGGTAGCGCGTTGACAAGAATTCTCCTGGCAATCGGTGACGTGCGGTCGAATTTGCATCCGGCAGGTTGAATTTCAGAAAATTTCATAACTTTTAGCGAAATTTTCAGGACTTTTTTGAGCCAAACTGTGATAGTGGCATCACGCCCGGGAGGTTCAATCCAAAAATTTAACCCAAGCGTCAGGCGTCTATTAACCACCTCACCACCTCACCACCCCATAACCCGCTGAAAACCCGATGGAGCAAACCATGACCGACACCCGATTGATCCTTGACTACATCTACCACCACGAAGCGCAGCGCGCCACCCAAGTGCTGCTGACCCAGCCCACCGGCGCTGGCGTGGTGGTCGATTACACCTGGCAGCAGACGCTGGACCAGGCGCGGCGCATGGCGGCGCATTTGATCAGCCTGGAGCTGGAACCTGGGGCGCGCATTGCCCTGCTGGCCAAGAACAGCGCGCATTTTTTCATGGCCGAGCTGGCGATCTGGATGGCGGGCGGCACCACCGTGGCGATCTTCCCCACCGAGACGCCAGACAACGTGCGCTACGTGCTGGAGCACAGCGAGGCCAGCCTGTTGTTTGTCGGCAAGCTCGA
>JANMVO010000300.1:0-2648 GCA_031392805.1 Rhodoferax sp.
CCCATGACCGTGATCGAAGCCCTGCAAAGTGCCGCCATTGCGTCCTTGGGGGGACGGTTTTCCCTGGAACACTGGGCACAGCGGCCGACCTGTAGCCCGCACCACACTGCCAGCGCGGTGGCGTTGGTGGGTGGGGGCTCACCGCCTCGACCTGGCGAGATTTCCCTGGCTCACCATGGCGTGCTGTTCATGGACGAACTGCCCGAGTTTCCCCGCGCCGCGCTGGAGGCATTGCGTGAGCCCCTTGAGACCGGCACCATCACCATTTCGCGCGCGGCACGGCGTGCTGAATTCCCGGCGCGTTTTCAGATGATTGGTGCCATGAACCCCTGCCCTTGCGGTTATTTGGGCTCAGCCCAGAAAGTCTGCCGATGCAAACCCGAGCAGGTGGCGCGCTACCAAGGTCGGCTTAGCGGGCCACTGATTGATCGCATTGACCTGCATGTCGAAGTCCCCGCGCTGGCGTCCAGCGAATTGCTGCAAGCGCTGCCAGGTGAATCGACCAGCAGTATCCGCGAGCGCTGCACCGCCGCCAGAGCGCGCGCTGTGGCACGCCAGGGCAAGGCAAACCAGGCCTTGCAAGGCAAAGAGATTGATGACTACTTGCTGTTGGACGACGCCGCCGCAAAGTTTTTGAATGTGGCCGCCACCCGACTGGGCTGGTCAGCCCGCAGCACCCACCGCGCACTCAAGGTAGCGCGCACCATTGCGGACCTGGCTGGCGCACGCGGCACCCAGGTGACGCATGTGGCCGAGGCCATGCAATACCGGCGGGCGTTACGCGGCGGAGTTTGACAGTCGGCGAGGCCGATGCTGGTTCAGCGGGCTGGCGCGCGAAGCGTGCCGCACGGTTACCGACCGATATTGCGTGATATCGCCCGTTTCAATTCGGGGCTAAAGTCCCTTGAAGTTGGGTGTTCTTTTCTCAAGGAAGGCTTGGCATCCCTCGTGCGCATCATCGCTGTCGAACACCAGGCTGCTGGTGGCACACTCATGCGCCAGGGCCGCCTCCAGCGGCATCTGTGCGCCATGCAGCATGGCGCTTTTCAGCAGTTTCAACGCGATGGGCGACTTTTCAGCGATGCGCTGCGCGAGCTTGACGGTCTCATCAAGCAGCTGCACGCGCGGCACCGCGCGATTGACCAACCCCATCGCGACCGCCTCACTGGCACTGAGAAAATCACCCGTAAACATCAGGAGTTTTGCCTGGCATAAGGGCACCTGCCGCATCAGGCGTTGTGACCCGCCCCCGCCGGGGAACAACCCGAGCTTGATCTCGGGCAGCCCGATCTTCGCTTCGTCTGCCATCAGTCGGATGTCGGTCGTAAGCATGAATTCCATGCCACCCCCCAGCGCCCAGCTATTGACCGCCGCAATGGTCGGCTTGGCACACACCTCAAAACGCCTGAAAACGCGATGCACCAGCTCGGCGAACTCGGTGTAGTGCTGAAGACCGCGCCGACTGTTGATGTCAGCAATATTTGCACCGACGATAAAAGCGCGGTCGTCCACACCTGTAGCCACAATCACGCGCACGTCGGCATCATGTTCAAGTTGGGTCAATGCTTCTTCCATGGCCATCAGCATGGGTGGATCCAGCGGATTGAGCTGGTCCGGCTGATTGAAACGCATGATGCCAACCTGGCCTGTTTTCTCGGTGAGAACTTTGCTGCTGCTCATGTCGACTCCTGGATTTTGGCTGCAATGCGTTGAAGGCCAGGTCAGTTGGCGCTGCCGTGTGCCAACCCGGCGTCAATTTGCGGCCGACAGTATGCAAAGCCTAGCATTCTTGAAGAGAGATCAAAGTAGCGCTCGCCCAATGCCTCTATTTTTTTGGACATGAAGTACCCTCAACGGAAGAGAAATCGCAATGGAAGCCGTTGGATTGCCGTGCTTGCATGGGCTGCTCAAGCGGTGTTGATGGCGGCGCTGCGCTCAAGAGCGCAGGCAGCCTGGTACTGCGCTGCGATGCGCTGAACCAGAGTGGCCACCGTAGGCAAGTCGTGGATGGTTGCGATGCCCTGTCCGGCGCTCCACAGGTCTTTCCAGAGCCTGGCGCTGGCGTCATTCAATGACGCCATGTCCGGTGTCTTGGGCGGCAGGCTGGCCACGTCGATGCCGAAACGTTCAAGCGAGGGTTTGAGGAAATTGGCATGCACGCCCGAGAGCCGGTCGGTGTTGACCAGGTCTGCGACCCCGCAATCCACGACCATGCGCTTGTAGTCTGCCTGGGCATTCGATTCCTGCGTCGCGAGAAAGCGTGTCCCCATGTAGACCAGGTCGGCGCCCAGGACTTCGGATGCCCGAACCTGATGGCCGTCGTTGATGCTGCCGCCCAGCACGAGACAGCCGTCCCAGAACTCCCTGATTTCCCGGACCAGGGAGAAACCGCTCTGGCTGGAAGCATGGCCACCCGCGCCAGCGCCCACGCAGATAAGGCCGTCTACCCCTGCATCCACCGACTTGCGTGCGTGCGCGGCGCTGGTAACGTCGCAGAACACGGTACCGCCATAGGCATGAACGGCATCGACCACTTTGCCCGGATGGCCCAGGCAGGTGATGACGAAGGGCACCTGATGCGCCACCAGGATGTCCAGGTCGGGTTCAAACCGCGCGTTGGTCCGGTGCACCACCAGGTTGACCCCATA
>JANMVO010000308.1:0-1636 GCA_031392805.1 Rhodoferax sp.
AACTCAGGCATCAGCCACAACCCGCTGGAGTCCACCACGGCTGACGACATGCAGCTTGCGATTGACGCTTTCTCGCACCTGCTGGAGCAGCTTGCTCTGGAAGCGCCCTGAGCGCTGTTTGCCCGAAACGGTGTCCTGAATTTTGGAACTCTCATTGGCACACACGCTGGATCTTTTTAAACCGCCATGAACAGCTACGAACAACTTGACGCCTGGATTGATGCCCACTTTGACGAACAGGTTCAGTTTCTGCAAGCACTGATCCGCGTGCCCACCGACACGCCACCGGGCAACAACGCGCCGCATGCCGAACGCACGGCTGAACTGCTGCACGACTTTGGGTTTGAAGCAGAGAAGCACCCGGTACCCCAAGCCGATGTCATGGCCGCAGGCATGCAATCCATCACCAACCTGGTGGTTCGCCGCCAGTACGCCAAAGGTGGAAGCTTTCAGGACAAGGGCATCACCGTATTGCTCAACGCCCACGGCGACGTGGTGCCACCGGGCGAGGGCTGGACCAAAGACCCCTACGGCGGCGAGATTGAAAACGGCAAAATTTATGGCCGCGCCAGCGCCGTGAGCAAGGGCGATTTCTCCAGCTTCACCTTTGCCGTGCGGGCCCTGGAAGCCGTCGCCAAACCATTAAAAGGCAGCGTTGAATTGCTGTTCACCTATGACGAAGAGTTTGGTGGCGAACTGGGGCCGGGCTGGCTGTTAAAACACAAGATCATCAAGCCCGACTTGATGATTGCCGCCGGCTTCAGCTACCAGGTCATCACGGCGCACAACGGCTGCCTGCAATTGGAAGTTGCCGTGCGTGGCAGACAGGCCCACGCCGCCATTCCCGAGTCTGGCGTGGATGCGCTGCAAGCCGCCAACAAAATCATGAGTGCGCTGTACCAGCAAAACACCGTGTACCAGCAGGTCACGTCCAGGGTCAAAGGCATCACCCATCCGTACCTCAACATCGGCACGATTCAGGGCGGCAGCAACACCAATGTGGTGCCGGGGCGGGTGACGTTCAAGCTGGACCGCCGCAAGATTCCTGAATAAAATCCGGCCGGAGTTGAAGCCCTGCTGCGCCAGATCATCGCGGACACAGCCGCGCAATCGCCCGGTATCACGGTCGATGTCAAGCGCATTTTGCTGGCCTGCTCAATGCAAGCGCTGCCGGGCAACAAGCCCTTGGTGGAGTCGATTCAAAAACACGGCCAGGCCGTGTTTGGCGAGCCCATTCCCGCCATGGGTACGCCGCTGTACACCGACGTGCGCTTGTTCTGCGAAGCCGGCATCCCAGGCGTGATTTACGGCGCTGGCCCCCGCACTGTTCTCGAATCCCATGCCAAGCGTGCGGATGAACGCCTTGAGCTCGAAGATTTGCGCAAGGCGACCAAAGTGATTGCCCGCAGCTTGAGTGATCTGCTGGCCTGGCCTGGGTCATGGCGCTCAAAAAATCCGGCATAAACGTCTGGCTCGCCTACCGACATCGTGCATGAGCTGCGCGGGCACATTGGCGCCCTGCGTCAAACCGCTGCCGCCACCCCACATCAGCAACCGGCTTGAACCCGCCGTCCCGAACCCGTCATGAACAGAAAACCACTCGAAAGCTGTGCGATGGCAATGGTGATGTGCGAGC
>JANMVO010000567.1:0-3504 GCA_031392805.1 Rhodoferax sp.
ATTGTTATTGCCCAGCGCGCATGAGCTGGCTGGGCCTGGTGGCGCTGGCATTTTTTATCGTCAGCCCGCTGGCACCCGCGCAGGAGCGGTCCAACGCCAGCGGCGCGGTCAGTTTCGCAACTGGCGCTGTTTTGACGCCGGTACAAACCATAGAAGGCATCACCGAGTACCGGCTGGCCAACGGGCTCAAAGTCCTGCTGGCCCCTGACGTTGCCGATGACCGCGTGACCGTGAACCTGACCTATCGGGTTGGTTCCCGGCATGAAG
The DNA here is from genome assembly GCA_031392805.1 of Rhodoferax sp. Taxonomy (GTDB): domain Bacteria; phylum Pseudomonadota; class Gammaproteobacteria; order Burkholderiales; family Burkholderiaceae_C; genus JANYCG01. The sequence continues at coordinate 268 of JANMVO010000567.1, forward strand.
GCTACGGTGAGACCGGCATGGCACATTTGCTGGAACACATGATCTTCAAGGGCACGCCCACCACGGCCGACCCAAAGGTCGAATTTCGCAGGCGCGGCTTCACCTTCAACGGCACCACCAACCCGGACCGCACCAACTATTTCGCCACCTTTGCCTCAAGCCAGCCGTCGCTGGACTGGTACATCGGCTGGCAGGCCGATGCCATGGTCAACAGCTTCATCGCACGCGCTGACCTGGACAGCGAAATGACCGTGGTGCGAAGTGAGTTCGAGATTGGGGAAAACAACCCGTTTCAGGCGCTGGGGCAACGCATGGCGCGCGCCGCTCACCCCTGGCACGGCTATGGCCGGTCAACCATCGGCGCGCGCTCGGATATTGAAAACGTGGATATCGCCAAACTGCGCGCTTTCTACCAGCGCTACTACCGGCCCGACAACGCCGTGCTGATCGTGGCGGGCAAATTTGATGTGGGCCAGACCCTGGCCAGCATCCAGAAATCGCTGGGAGCCCTGGTGCGCCCACAAGCACCCTTGCCCACGACCTACACAGTGGACCCGGCGCAAGACGGCGAGCGAAGCGTGGTGGTGCGCCGCCCGGCCACCAGCCAGGCCATCTTTTTGAGTTACCAAACCGCGCCTGCCCTGCACCCCGATACCGTAGCGCTGGATGTGCTGGCCACCGCCTTGGGCGACACACCCTCAGGCCGCCTGCACCAGGCACTGGTGGCGTCCCGCCTGGCGCAGTCTGCATTTGCCAGCGCCATCGTGCAGCGCGAAGGTGGCGCAATCGTGTTGGGCACGGTTTTCAGCCCTGAAGACGATGCTTCTGTGCGCCAGAAGCTGCTGCTTGACATTGTGGAAAACCTCGCCACCGAACCGGTCCGGCAAGACGAGTTTGACCGCGCCAAAGCCAAACTCAACAAATCCCTGGAACTGGGGTTTGCCAATGCGGCGGCAGTAGCCAGTGGCGCCATCATGATGGAAGTAATGGGCGATTGGCGTGCCGTGTTCGTGGCCCGCGAGCGCCTGAAAACCGTCACCCTGGACGACGTGAACCGGGTCGCGCGGACCTACTTGCTGCAAAGCAACCGTGTCCTGGGACACCTGATTCCCACCAAGGCACCGGTGCGTGCCCCCACGCCGCAACTGGCGGACGTAGCGGCCTACCTGCAAGGTTTTACCTTGAGTGAGAAAGGCCAGGCGTCAACACCGTTTGACTACAGCGTCCTGTCGTTGCAGAAAGAGACTGTGTTGTCACAAACTGCTGGAGGCATCAAAACAGCCACCCTGAACAAGCCAGTGCGGGGCGATCTGGTGCAAATGAACCTGTCCTTCAAATTTGGCTCGGTGCAGGCGCTGCAAAACCAGAGCGCGGCTGGGGCCATGGCTGCGGCCCTGCTGCAACGGGGCACCGAGCGGTTCACGCGCCAGCAAATTCAGGACGAGTGGCTGCGACTTGGGGTGGTGGTGGGCATGAATTTCAATTCCACCGGGGGCACGGTGACGGTGACGGCCAACAAGGTGACCTACAAACCAGCGCTGGAGTTTGTTGTTCACCTGCTGAAAGAGTCGAGCTTCCCGCAAGCAGAGTTTGAAGAAATCCGCAGCGCCAGCATCAAGGTGATCGAAGGCCAGATCAGCGACAAAGCGGCGCAGGCGAACAATGCCTGGAGCCGCTATGGCACCGGCTATGCCAGGGGCGACCCGCGCTATCTTTCCACGCTGGAAGAGTCCCTGCTGGACCTGAAGGCCGTCACGCGTGGCCAGGCATTGGCGTTTCACGGCCAGTTTTATGGTGCACAGAATGCACAGGTCACGGTGCTTGGCCCGGTTGACACGCGCGAGGTCAATCAAGCCGTGACCGCCGCGTTGGACAGCTGGCGTGCGCCCGAGCCGTGGCGGCGTGTTGAGCGCCCTCTGGTTGACCTGCCTGCGGCGCGATTGGTGTTTGACACGCCTGAACGCACCAGCGTCACCCTGCGCGCATTCACCCGGGTGCCTGTGTCGGCCATGGGAATGGATTCTGATTACCTGGCATTGGTGGTGGCGTCGCGCATTTTTGGTGGCGGGCCGGGTTCGCGCCTGTGGGTCCGCTTGCGTGAGGCGGGGGGTCTGAGCTACAGCGTGGGTGCCGGTTTGAATGCCAGTGCGTATGAGCGCAGCGGCAACCTGTCTTTGAATGCCGAAGTGGCTCCACAGAACGTCACCACCGCCGAAAAAGCACTGCGCGAGGAAATTGGGCGCTCCCTGAATGCGGGCTTCACAGAGGAAGAAGTGCAGACCTTCAAGCGCCAGACCCTGGCAGACCGGCAGCGCGGCCGCTCTGGCGACGGCTGGGCCATGGGCTTCATGTCCAACCAACTCGAGTTTGATGAGGGCAAAGATGCCATCGCCCAGCGGGACGCCCTGATTGCATCATTCTCGGCCGGGCAGATCAACGCAGTGTGGCGAAAATACTTGCAACCCGAAAAAATGGTGTGGGGTGTTTTTGGCGATCAATCGAAAATCAAATAGCCCACCAAACCCCGGACCAGACCTCAGACCAAACCCCGGTATAACTCGCCCACACTCGACACAGCCCTTCACAGTTCAACACAACTCACCCACAGGTGAATCAAGAAAGTTCTTCATGAATATAGTCATCACCGGCGGTGCCGGATTTTTAGGCCAGCGCCTGGCACGCACCCTGCTGGCGCAGGGCACGCTGTCATTGGCTGGCGCTGCGCCCACAGCGATCACGCGCATCACCCTGGCAGACCGGGTGGTGCCGTCCGCCGACCTGCTGCTGGACGCGCGCGTGACCGAGCTTACCGGTGACTTGAATGCACTTTTGGAGGATAAAAGCACTATAGCCCGCGCCGTTTCTAAAGATACTGCTATTATTTTTCATTTATCGGCAGCGGTCAGTGGCGAATGCGAGGCCGACTTCGACCTTGGCATGCGCAGCAACTTTGCCGCCACGCTGGCCTTGCTGCAAGCCTGCCGTGCGCTGAACACCACCCCCATGCTGGTGTTTGCCAGTTCTCTTGCTGTGTTTGGCGACACGCCCGGGCAACCCATGCCAGCGGTGATTGAAGACAGCACTTTGCCCACACCGCAAACCAGTTACGGCATTCAAAAATTCATTGGGGAACAACTGGTGGCAGACTTCACGCGCAAGGGCTTCATCAAAGGCCGCAATGTGCGTTTGATGACGGTGAGTGTGCGACCCGGCAAACCCAACGGTGCGGCCTCGGGC
>JANMVO010000334.1:0-10412 GCA_031392805.1 Rhodoferax sp.
GGCTTTGGCTACGCACGCGAATACGACGTCGAGCGCAAATGGCGCGAAACGCGGCTGTTCCAAATCGCACCGATTTCCACGAATCTGGTGCTTTCCTACATTGCCGAGCACATGCTGGGCATGCCGCGCTCGTTTTAATTCCCATTTGACTTTTAGAGGCCCCGAATGACCGTTACGACTCCACTAACCCAGGCATTGGCGGCGTTTGTTGCCGACCCGACTTTCGGCGACGATGAGCAGGCCGCCTGCGATATTGCCAAGACCGGGTTCATTGACACTATCGCCACCATGATGGCGGGCTGCCATGAGCCGGTGGTGGGAATTGTTCGGGCGCATGTTGGGCTCAACCAGACCCCCGCCGAAGCGCCCGTGGTGCCCTTTACTGGCATCATGTTGCCCGCCGCCCAGGCAGCTTGCGTCAACGGCGTTGCCGCCCACGCGCTTGACTACGACGACGTAGCCCTTTCTGCGCACACCAGCACCGTGCTGGTACCGGCTATCCTCGCGGAGGGCCACCTGCTGAATGTCTCCGGCCTTGACGCCCTGCGCGCCTATGTGGTGGGCTATGAGGTTTGGGCTGAACTGTTTGCCCGCGAGCTTGACCCGTACCACCTGAAAGGCTGGCATCCCACGGGCGTGTTTGGCACGGTCGGTGCGGCGGCGGCGGTGGCCTATTTGCACCGCCTGCCGCAGGAGCAGACCCGGCAGGCGCTGGCGATTGCGGCCAGCATGGCCAGCGGGCTGGTGGCTAATTTCGGCACCATGACCAAGCCGCTGCACGCCGGGCGCGCTGCCGCAAATGCCATTGAAGCGGTGCGTTTGGCCAAACTCGGCTTGACGGCTTCGCCTGATGTGTTCGAACACCCCGCTGGGTATCTCAATGCGCTGTCGCCAGCGGGCCGGGCAGACCGGACGCGACCGGCGGCCCAGTTGGGCAAGACACTGCAAATTCTTGAGACCGGCCTGTCGATCAAGCGCTATCCGGTTTGCTATTCCAGCCACCGCGTGATCGATGGCGTGCTGGCGATGGCCAAGCGGGAGAATCTTCAGCCCGCGCAGATCAGCCGTGTGCGCGTGACCATCGGCCCAGCGCAGGCGTCCATGCTACGCAACCACATGCCGCAAACCGGCCTGGAGGCCAAATTCAGCGCCGAGTTCGCGGTAGCCGCTGCGCTGGTGGCGCGCAAGTTGGGCCTGGCCCAGCTCACTGACGGTTTTGTAGCCCAGGCGGATGTGCGTGGCCTGATGGGCAAGGTGGTGGTTGACATCACCGAGCGAGCCTGTCCGATTGACCCGGCGTTTTCGTATGCCGACCGGGTGGTCATCGAGCTGGCCGACGGCCGGGCATTTGACTCTGGCGACATCCGCTTTGCGCTGGGCAACGCCAAGCTGCCGATTGACTCTGTTGGCTTGCGCCAGAAGTTTATGGATTGCATCGCGACAGGCGCGTCGTCGTCGGATGCCCTGCGTGGTCCAACTGTCGGGCTGTACGAGCGCATCGCCCAGCTCCAAATCCTGCCGAGCCTGCGCCAATTGTTTGCATGAACTCCTTCGCGCCGCTGCTGATCACGCTGCTGATCCAGTCTTTCAGCGCTTTAGGCTGGATGGCCGTGCCGGTGTTGATCCCGGTCGAGCTCGGTCCGCCCCCGCTGAGCGCTGCGGGCTTGGGTTTGTATGTGCCACGCGCCTATGACGGTGCCGTAATGGGCAGCCTGTATGCTGGTCGCCTGGTGCTATCACAATCTCGACCCGCTGGTGATATTTTCAGGCAGTAAGGCCATGCGGGGCAGCTCACTCAGGCTCCATCCCTGCCTGCTTCACCAGGCTGGTCCACTTCTGCACTTCTGAATGCATCCACGTGGTGAAGTCAGCGGCAGACATTGGCGAGGCATCGGCGCCAATGTCGGCGACCTTGGTGCGCATGTCAGGGTCATTCAGGATTTTGGTGATTTCGGCGTTGAGTTTTTCAACGATGGGCCGTGGTGTTCCCACCGGGGCAAACAGCCCGACCCAGCCCGACAGGTCATAGCCTGGAACGCCGCTTTCAGCCAGCGTTGGCAAATCAGGCATCAGAGCGCTGCGCTGGGCGGTAGCGGCGGCGACGGCGCGCAGCTTGCCGGATTTGACCTGGGACTGGGCCGCCGCGATGTCGGTGAACATGAAGTTCACACGACCGCCCATCACGTCCATCATGGCTTGCGGATTGCTTTTGTAGGGCACCCGCAGCAGCTTCCACTGAACCGCCCTGGCGAGCGTTTCACCCATCACCACGCCGCTGGCATTTCCAGTGGCCAGCGTTAGCTGGTTGGTCTTGCCGTAGGTGATCAATTCCCGCATGTTTTTGACCGGCAGGGCGGGGTCAACCACCACAATGCTGGTAAACACGGCAATGCGGTTGACGCCAGTGAAGTCTTTTACCGGGTCATAGGTAATGGCTTTTTGGAGTGCCGGGTTGGCACCGTGGGTCGAGTTGGTGCCCATGAAGAGGGTGTAGCCATCAGGCTTGGCATTGGCAACGTAGGTGGCCGCCACGGTTCCGTTGGCGCCTGGCCGGTTGTCAATCACAACCGGCTGGCCAAGGGCGGATGACAGCCGCTGGCCCAGCACGCGCGACACCAGGTCGGTGCCACTGCCTGGCCCGAATGGCAGGACGATGGTGATCGCGTGGGCCGGGTAGGCCGTCTGAGCTGAGGCGGGCAGGCTGAGTGCGAGCAGCACGGCTGCCAGCCCTGTGATTTTGAGCCATGTTTTCATGTCATTTTTCATGTCATGTTTCCGTTGGAGGTCGAACCGATTTCAGAATGATCCTGCTGGCCTGGTTGTCGGTCTGGTTGAATTGCGGCTGCCTTTTCTCACGGGCAGCGGCAATGCCTTCCCTGAGGTCCTGCGTGTGGCTCATGGTGGCTGCCGCCCAAAAGCTGGCCTGCATTGAACCGATCAGATCCATATGCCAGCTTTGCCGCAATTGCTGCTTGCTGGCTTCAAGCGCCAGCCGCGGGCGCGCGGCAATTCTTGCGGCCAGCTCGATGGCAGACTCCAGCAACTTTTCAGGCACCACCACGCGATTGACCAACCCGATTTTCAGGGCACGGTCAGCGTCGACGATGTCGCCGGTCAGTGTCAGTTCTGCGGCCATGCCGGAGCCGACCAGGCGCGGCAGAAAGTAGCTTCCGCCATTGCCGGGATTTAAACCCAGCTTGATGTAGGTCTCACCCATGCGCGCCAGGCGCGATGCGATCCGGATATCGCAGGCCAGTGCCAGGTCCAGCCCGCCCGCCGTTGCGGCACCATTAATGGCGGCGATAACCGGCAGCCGGCCGAACACCAAGCGCTGGGTGACCGGCCAGAGGACACGGGCGTTATAGGGTTCATGGCCCTCGGGCAGGTCTTCTTCGAGATAACGCTGGAATTCAAGCAGGTCAGCGCCGGCGCAAAACTGGGCGCCGGCACCCGTCAGCACCAGCACACGCACCGACTTGTCCCGCTCCAGGCGGTTGAGCGCCTCCAGAAAATCGCGGCACATCTCCGGCACCACGCCGTTGCCACGCTCGGGCCGGTTCATGGTCAACAGTGCGACGCCCTCGGCAACCTGTTCAAACCACACAGTTTCAAGCGCCACCCGATCACCGATTTTTGCCATATCCGCCTTGATCAGTTCAAGATTCAGTTAAAGGTTTTGACGCTGCTGGACACCACAAGGGCCGAGGTTCCATCAAGCCATCTGCCGTCATTTACAGCCAGGCCAACCTGGACATTGCCCACTGTCCGGCGCTCTGTACGCCCGCTCAGACAGGTGCGCGGGCGTTTAGACAAGGCAGTCAGCGGCTCATTTCCCTGGCGATGATGCTGCGCTGGATTTCGCTGGTTCCGCCGCCCACCATGCCGTGTTTGGCTTCGCGGAAGTAGCGCTCCATGTCGTATTCCGGCAGCTGCGAATAGCCACCCAGCGCCTGCATGCCATTGAAAGCAATCTGGTACAGGGTGTTGGCGCAAAACAGTTTCGCCATCGAGACTTCCTTGGTCGCGCGCTCACCCAGGGCCAGCTTGCAGGCTGCGGAATAGACCATCAACCGTGCCGCTTCCAACTGGGTTTCGTCGTCCGCCATCCGGTGCTTGAGAACCTGGAAAGTGGCAAGTGACCGGCCAAACTGTTTTCTGTCGGTGAGGTGGCGACGGGTGTCGTGCAGCGCGGTTTTTGCGTTGCCGACTTGTGAAGCGGCAATGCTCAGGCGCTCAAGATCCAGATGCTCGCCGATATAGGTCCAGCCCTTGCCGGCTTCGCCGAGGATGGCCGTCTTCGGGATGCGCATGCCGTCCATGAAGAACTCTGTCGTGCCCAGACTGCGGCGCACGATGGTGTCGAGTTTTTTGATCTTCAGGCCGGGTGTGGTATTGGGTACCAGAAACAGGCTGAAGTCATAGCGCTCGCTGCCGGTGCGGGCCATGATGGCAATCGTGGTGCCGGGCAGGTGAGCGCCCGAGCAGAACACCTTGTTGCCGTTCAAAACCCACTCGTCGCCGTCAAGCACGGCCGTGGACCTTGCCGATGCGGCGTCCGAGCCGGCACCGGGCTCGGTGATGGAGATCGAGAACTTCCCCTTGCCTTCAAGGAAAGGCTTGAGGTAACTTTTTATTTGCTCTGGTGTGCCGTGGCGCGAGATGTTGGTGGCCGTGAACATCGAGGTCATCAGGCAGGCCGCCGTGTCCAGGCTGAACTTGCCAATCGCCTCGCAAAAAATCGCAAACATGACCGGGTCTGCGGCGCTGCCGCCGTCTTTCTCGTCGATCAGCAAGCCCAGCCAGCCCAGCCTGGCCATTTTCTGAAACACCTCTTCAGGGAACTCGCGGCTTGCGTCGTGCTGGCGGGTGTATTCGCGGCCCACTTCTTTTTCCATGAAGCTGTGCAGCGTGTCGGCCCACAGGCGTTGCTCGTGCGTAAACCTAAAGTCCATGAGGATTGTCTCCGTTCGATTCCAGTTGTGTTGAAGTAAGTCAGGCCCAGCAAGGCCAGCTAGTTGACGACTTGGCGCGGGACGTGAATGCTGTTGTCCTGCGAGCCTTCAACCGCCCGTGTTTAAACGTCTGTGTTTAACCGTCCGTGATTAACCGTCCGTGTTTAGCGGCCCGTGAAAACCGGCTGGCGCTTCTGGCGAAACGCATTGACAGCTTCCTGGTGGTCGCTTGTCAGGTTCGACATGGCTTCATAGGCCAGCGATGCGTCCAGGATGGTGATGGCCATCTGCTTGAGCCCGATGTTGACAGCCATCTTGCTCCACTTGATCGCCTTGGTCGCGCCAGCGGCCAGCTGGTCTGCGAAGTCTCTGACCTGCGCGTCAAGTTCACTGGCGGGCACGACATGGTTGATGAGACCGATGCGTTCCGCTTCGACGGCGCCCATCAGCTTGCCCGTCATCAGGTATTCCTTGGCGCGCGCATAGCCGACCAGCTGCGGCCAGATCACGGCGCCACCGTCACCGGCCACCAATCCGACGCTGACATGCGGGTCGCCGATCTGGGCGGTGTCCGCTGCAAAAATGACGTCACAAAACAGGGCCATGGTCGCACCGAGCCCGGTGACATGGCCGTTTAGTTTTGCAATCACGGGTTTCTCGCAGTCGAGCAGCGAGAAGATGATTTGCCTGCCTTCGCGGGCCGTCTTTTCGAATGAGTCGGGCTGGTCGATCATTTTCTGCATCCATTCGATGTCCCCGCCGGCTGAAAACGCGCGTCCCGCACCGGTGAGGACCACGACGTCGGACTCGGGGTCACTGGACGCCTGCGTGAACACACGGGCAAGCTCTCCGTGCATCACCTCATTGATTGCATTGAGCCTGTCGGGCCGGTTCAAGGTGATCTGGAGTACCTTGGCGCGCCGCTCAAAAGCCAGAGTCTTGTAATCGGAGAATTGCAAGGGTGCATCCATTCGGTTTGGCAGTTTCTTGGTCCGGCCGAGGTGCCGCTGTCGACGCCGGACGAATGGGAGGCAGCCAGCCTCGCACGGGTTTATCCGGTAGCCACGGTCGCCATAGTTGCACAAAATAAATGGAAAATCAATAGTTACTGACTGGCCCTTCATCAGTATCATCCCTTAGGCCCAGGCGTTTTGCACGCACTATTCACAAGCCTGCAAGGGCTAAGGTAAGGTTGGAAGTCACAAATTTCATTTAAACGGAGTCGTCTAAGGCAGGTAACTAATCAGCCTGTGTTTTGTTGTTTCATTTCAGCGGTGGCATATTCTTCAGAATGCCTGCTTTCACCCGGCCCAGCAGCCCGTGCAAGCTGGTGATGTCTTTCTCGCCCAGACCGGCAAAAGCCTGCACGATCCATTTTTCGTGCTCGCGGGCCAGCACAATGAACTGCTTGCGACCCCTGGGCGTGAGCTTGACGCGGCAGGCGCGCTTGTCTCCCACCACGTCTACCCGTGTCACCAGTCCTGCTGTGACGAGGTGGTTGGTGATGCCTGTGATGTTGCCGCGCGTGACCATCATGCGGCTTGAAAGCTCATTCATCTTCAAGCCTTTGGCCCCCACGCTTGTCGCTTCGCGTACGGCTCTGGACATGCCACTGCCAGAGGCTCTTCGCCCTGTCCCGATGCGCATAGGCACATCGGGAGCCGCAGGGCTCAGCCCCAGGGGGCTGCATTTTGCCTGTGAGCGGTCCGTCGGCAAAACATCAATTTTCCTCATTAGATATACTTTTAGTAGCTAACTTCACATTACTGACAAGGGATACAGCCTGTTTTATCTTCTCAATCTCGCGATAAAGCTGATCCCGGCCACTCATGTACTGCGCCGGCCAGTCCACTGCCCGGCTCTGCAATTTGGCGGCTTCGTGCAGCGTCCAGGCGGGGTCGACCAGGTGCGGGCGGCCAATGGCGCACAGGTCGGCGCGGCCTGCTGCGATGATGCTGTTGGCGTGATCGGCCTCGGTGATGGCACCCACGGCGATGGTGCTGATGCCCACTTCGTTGCGGATGCGGTCGGAAAACGGCGTCTGGTACATGCGGCCATAAACCGGTTTGGCAGCGCGTGTGGTCTGGCCCGAAGACACATCGATGAAATCGCAACCCGCCGCCTTGAACAGGCGTGCAATGACCACTGCGTCGTCCGCCGTGTTGCCACCCGGCACCCAGTCGTGGGCGGAGATTCGCACGCTCATGGGCTTGCCCGCTGGCCATACCCCGCGCATCGCCTTGAACACCTCCAGCGGATAGCGGCAGCGCGCGGCAATATCACCACCGTAGCCGTCGGTGCGCGCATTGGTCAGCGGCGTGATGAAGCTTGAAAGCAAATAGCCGTGGGCGCAATGCAGTTCCAGCCAGTCAAAACCGGCATCGGCAGCGCGCACTGTTGCGTCCACAAACTGCCGGGTCATCAGGTCCATGTCCGCACGCGTCATCGCCAGCGGTGTCTGGTTCTGCGCGCCGTAGGGGATGGCGCTGGCTGAGATCACGGGCCAATTGACCGTGTTGGCCTGATTGCCTGGATCGCCCAGCTCTGCGCGTTCTCCGCTTTCCAACAGCGGCTCATCAACAGCCTCCCAGCCCAACTGCGTTGAACCCTTGGGTCCGCTGTGACCCAACTGCATTCCGATTTTGGCCGTGCTCTGGCTGTGCACGAAATCTACGATGCGCCCGAAGGCCAGCGCCTGCCCGTCGTTCCACAGTCCGGTGCATCCGGGGGTGATGCGCCCCTCGGGGCTGGGGCTGGTCATCTCCACAAAAACCAGTGCCGCACCCCCCAGCGCTCTGGCTCCCAGGTGCACCATATGAAAGTCCTGCGGCATGCCATCAACGGCGCTGTAGGTGGCCATGGGTGAGACTACGATGCGGTTTTTGAGTTGCAGGTCGCGCACCTTGAGCGGCAGCAGCATGGGCGCGACAGGCTGTTTGATGTTTGCTGAGGAGTCTGCTGCAGAGACAGGCTGCGCAGCACCCCCCAGCCACGACTCATAGCCCTCCAGCCATGTTGCATCGCGCAAGCGCAGGTTCTCATGGCTGATGCGTTGCGAGCGCGTCAGCATGGAATAGGCAAACTGCTCAATCTCCATGCCGGTGTAGCGCGTCACGTTCTCGAACCACTCGGTGGAGTTGCGCGCCGCGTTCTGGATCTTGAGCACTTCCACGCTGCGCCGCGCCTGATAGCGTTGCAGCACGGCGTTCATGTCCCGGTCGTCATGGGTTGCCACCAGCTCGTCGGTGCTGGCCGCAAACTCATTGGCCAGGTCCATCGCGTCTTCCAGTGCCAGCTTGGTGCCGCTGCCGATGGAAAAATGCGCGGTGTGCGCAGCATCGCCCATCAGCACAATCGGCACTGGCCTGCCGTTGATAGTCTCATGGTGCACCCAGGTTTTGCACACCACGCGCGCAAACCGGATCCACTGCGCCGACCCGCGCAAGTGCAGGGAATTGCTGATGAGGGCGTTGCCGTCCAGATACCTGGCGAACAGCCGCTCGCAAAACGCAATGCCCTCGGCCTGGCTCATGTCTTCCAGGCCGTGCGCCTGCCACACCGGCTCGGGCGTCTCCACAATGAAGGTGGAAGTGTCGGCATCAAACTGGTAGGCGTGCGCCTGAAACCAGCCGTGCCCGGTCTGCTCAAACGCAAACGTGAACGCATCAAAGGTCTTGTGGGTGCCCAGCCAGACATAGCGGCACTGGCGCACGTCCACTTCGGGCTCAAAGGTGGCTGCGTAGCGGCTGCGGATGCGGCTGTTCTGGCCGTCGCTGGCGATCACCAAATCGGCCCGGTACTGGGTGGCCAGCGCCTGGTCGTCGCTCACGTCGGTCTCAAACACCAAGTCCACACCAAGCTCGATGCAACGGTCCTGCAGGATATTGAGCAGCCGCTTGCGCCCGATGCCGCAAAAGCCGTGACCTCCCGAGCGTACGCTGCGGCCCTTGAAAAACACCTCAATGTCGTCCCAGTGGTTGAAGGCCTCGCCAATCAGCTTGGCCGTCACCGGGTCTGCGGCCCGCAGGTTGCCCAGCGTCTGGTCTGACAGCACCACGCCCCAGCCAAACGTGTCAAACGGCTTGTTGCGTTCCACCACAGAAATGCGGTGGGCCGGGTTTTGCAGCTTCATTAAAAGCGCAAGGTACAAACCCGCCGGGCCGCCGCCAATACAAAGAATATTCATGGTTTTTAGTTTAAGATTAAACTAAATAATGTCAACAACGCACGTGTTGGTGGCACGGGACGTGTGCTATGTCAAGTCCCGCCCGTTCACAAACACGTTTGACGAATAAATCGGGTTTTTCTGCGCAGCCCGCATGGCAGCGCACAGCATCAGTTTTCATGGCAACTTATTTTTGTGACAATGCCTCGAATCTTGCTACGAATCTTTGAAGATTGCGCGGACGATTGTGCAAATGGGTTTGTTGAACCCTGCCAGACCCTGAATTCCTTGTAGGACATTGCCGCTTGACGGAGGTCGCGGCCCTTGCTACAAAGGCGCATGGACAGCCTGATTCGAAAAATTGAATTGCTTTTGCGCGAGCTGCCGGTGCCGGTGGCGCTGCATTTGCCCACCGGGCGGCAGGTGGGGCCTGCGGGCGCGGCGGTTCACCTGTCTTTCTCAGACTGGTCCAGCCTGGCCACCATGGCCGCCGGGCAGATCGGCGGCATGGCCGAAGACTTTGTTGAAAGCCGGCTCACGCTTGAAGGCCGGATGCGCGAGTTGATGGCGGTAGCGGCCGGTTTGCTGCCCGGCACGCCCGCCAGCAGCGACACCCGCTGGTGGACCCAACTGCTGCGCCGGGCCAGGTCAATCACCGCCCACTCGACCGACCGCGATGCCGCGCAAATCGAGTTCCACTACGACGTGTCGGATGATTTTTATGCCCTGTGGCTGGACCCGCGCCGGGTCTATTCCTGCGCCTACTACCGTGACGAGGGCATGACGCTGGCGCAGGCGCAGGAAGCAAAACTTGACCTGATTTGCCGCAAACTGGCGCTCAAAGCCGGTGAGCGATTTCTGGACATTGGGGCCGGCTGGGGCGCGCTGATGCTGTGGGCCGCCGAACACTACGGGGTCGATGCGACCGGCATTACCCTGTCAAAGAACCAGCATGCGCACGTGCAGCAACTGATCAAGTCCAGGGGCCTGGAAGGACGTGTTCGGATGGAGTTGCGAGACTACCGCGACATGACTGAGGCCCCGCCGTTCGACAAAATCGCCTCGGTCGGCATGTTTGAACATGTGGGCCACGCCAATATGGCAGCCTACTTCACCAAGGTGCGCAGCCTGCTGAAACCGGGCGGCCTGGCTTTGAACCATGGCATCACCGCAGGAGGGCCGGACCATGGCCAGCTTGGCGCGGGCATGGGTGACTTTATCGAGAAATACATTTTTCCCGGCGGAGAGCTGCTTCACATCAGCCAGGTGTTGCGTGACATGGCGCATGGCGGGCT
>JANMVO010000393.1:0-10589 GCA_031392805.1 Rhodoferax sp.
GCATAAACCCGTTGCCCAAGCCCCGATCATCAAACACGCAAATCTCAAGATCGCGGTGCAGGGCGTGGTGTTGCAGGCCGTCGTCGCACACAATGACCTGCGTTTGTGGGTACTTGGCCAGCAGGGCCATGGCCGCATCAAGTCGTTTGATTGCTACAAAAACGGGAGCTAAAAGCGCTTGCTTGATAAGGGTTGGCTCATCGCCCACCTCATGGGGCAGGCTATTGTCAAGAACTTCGCGGCAGTCTTGCGTGTCGCGGCCATAGCCGCGCGACACCACGCCCACCTTCAGGCCGCGCATTTGCAAATGTTCAACCAGTGCCATGACCACCGGCGTTTTGCCAGCGCCGCCGGCCACCACGTTTCCGACCACGATGACCTTGGCCGAAACTCGACGGGTCTTGAACGCGCCAACCTGGTAGAGCCAGTGGCGCAGCGCCACGACTGCGCCATACAGCCATGCTACAGGCCATAAAAACCAGGCCAGGGCACCGCGACGCGTCCAGGCCTGCGTCAGCGTGTGCTGCATGGTTTGCGGGGCTTGCAGGGCTTAGCGCTGCGCACCTTGTGCCGACGACTGGGTCGCAAATGTGATTTGGGTCAGCCCGCTGCGCCGCGCGGCTTCCATCACCGTGATCACGGCCTGGTGCTTGGCACTGGCGTCCGCGCTGATGACCACCACAGTGTCCTTGCCAGCCTTGGCAGCCGCCAGCAACGCGGCGGACAGTGCCTCCGGGCTGCGTCCGCTTACCGCGAGCCGGTTAACCCCGTAGGCACCGTCGCTGCTCACAGTGACCAGCAGCTCTTTGGGATAGTCGCGCTGGGCGTCGGTGTCGGCCACCGGCAGCTTGATCTGCAATTCGGTGTACTTGTTGTACGTGGTGGACAGCATCAGAAAGATCAGGACAACCAGCAGCACGTCGATGAACGGGATCAAATTGATCTCGGGTTCTTCTTTCTGGCGTGGGCGGAAATTCATGACTGGGTGAGGCAAATTTCCGAAAGGCTACCGTCAGGAAATTTAGCCTCCTCGGGTCTGGACGCAGTGGCCCCAAGCCTGCCTGCGCAGGCTTGGCCAGTGCGAAGGGCAGTTGCCGCAGGCTGCGGGCTGACCAGCGCAGTGCACAAAGTGACAAACTTGGGGACCATCATTTTCTAAGTGTATTCAAGTGCCGTACCAGCCGCTCCGAGGCCAGTTCCAGCGTCATCAGGTACTCGTCAACACGGGCTCGAAAGTAGCGCCAGAAAATCAACGACGGAATGGCAATGATCAGGCCAAACGCGGTGTTATACAGCGCCACTGAAATGCCGTGCGCCAATTGCGCCGGATTGCCACCCGTGGCCCCTCCGGTGGGCGACTGCGAGCCAAAGATTTCAATCATGCCCACCACCGTGCCAAACAGTCCCATCAAGGGCGCGGCGGACGCAATGGTGGCCAGCGCGTTAAGGTAGCGCTCCAGGCGGTGCGCCACCACCCGGCCCGTGCCTTCCATCGTGGCCCGCAAATCAGCTTCGCTGCAGCGCGGGTTGGCGTTTAACGCTCGAAAGCCGCTGGCCAGTACCTCGCCCAGCGCTGAGTTCTGTTCCAGCTGAGACACCACGTCCGTAGAGGGCACGGACACGCGCGAAACGCTCAGGACTTCGTCGAGCAGCTTCGAGGGTGCAACTTTGGAGGTTTTCAGGCTTATGAAACGCTCAATGACGAGTGCCATCGCCAAAATGGAGCAGGCAACCAGCGGCCAGATTGGCCAGCCTGCGGCTTGTATGATGGAAAACAATGGGACTCTCCGCGCAGATGAAATGCCAAGCAATTGGAAATGCCACGCGATTATGGCCCGGCTTTTTGTCGGCAAATGGGTTTGTTGCGGGAAAATCGATCTGACTCCCTGCTACCCACTGAATCTGTGGATAACTTTGTGAAGAACTTGGGTGGTACGCGCTGTCAGTCGGCGCCAATGCGTCTTTATGACATGACGATGACAAATTAAGCAGGAATTAAGCCAATGAAATCAAAAGCTTACAACGAGAACCCGTGCTCTGTGCGGGGTTTTATTCCTTTTCCGGGCCTTGGCTACGGCCTGTGGAGCATTTACCCTGCCAATTTTGGGGGAAAGCGCATGCCTGCTCATGTCTGAGTTGCTTACCCCAGCATTCACGCCCCGAATCTGGCAGGTTGGCGCGCTATGCCGCGCTATTGCTGATGCACTGGATGCCAGATTCAACCCGGTTGCGGTACGCGGCGAGGTTTCTGGCTTCGTGCGCCCAGCCAGCGGGCATTGCTACTTTTCGTTGAAAGACCCGGACGGCCATAACAGCGGGCAAATTCGCTGCGCCATGTTCCGCCGCGCCGCCAGCCTGCTGGACTTCCAGCCGCGCGATGGCGAGCTGGTTGAAGTGCGGGGCAGGCTTGACGTGTACGGCCCGCGCGGCGACCTGCAGATGATTGTGGAATCCATGAGCCGCGCAGGACAGGGCGCGCTGTTTGAGCAGTTCTTGAAGCTCAAGGCCAGGCTGGAAGCCGAGGGCCTGTTTGATGCGGCACGCAAACGTGAATTGCCGGCCATGCCACGTGGCATTGGCGTGGTGACCTCACTGGGCGCAGCGGCTTTGCATGACGTGATCACGGCTTTGCGCCGGCGCGTGCCGCACATTCCTGTGGTGGTGGCTCCGGCCTTGGTGCAGGGTGCCGGTGCGCCGCTTGAATTGACGCAATCGCTATTAAATTTATATCAACTAACGCAGAGTGACAAAGGGCCAGCAGCACATTTTCCCCATGAAAAGAGGCAAAACACCAGCGACTTCGGCCCTGTGATTGACGTCATTTTACTGGTGCGGGGCGGTGGTTCCATTGATGATTTGTGGGCGTTTAACGATGAAGCCCTGGCCCGCACCATGGCGCGAAGTCCGGTGCCGGTCATCAGCGGGGTAGGGCACGAAACCGACTTCACCATTGCAGATTTTGTTGCTGATTTGCGCGCGCCCACGCCCACGGCGGCAGCCGAAATGGTGGCGCAGGCGCGCGATGTCTGGTTGGGCGTGATGGACGCTATCCAAGACCGCCTGCAAGACGCGGTACTTTCGCGAATCGACACCCAGTACCAGCGCCTTGACGGCGCGGCATCCCGACTCGGACGACCGTCGGCACTGGCAACGCGCCAGCGTCTGCGGCTGGCCACGCTGGATCAGCGCCTGCAATATGCATCATTACAGTTTTTGAAGCAGAAAATGCAGGAATTACATCGGCTGGAAAGCAAAATGCCGGATAGCGCAAGGCTGGGAATGGTGCGCCAAAATGACCGGCTGGAGCGCGCCGCGCTCAGGCTGGGCCTGCTGGACCCGTCACTTGTTTTGCAGCGTGGCTACGCCTGGCTGACAGACGCTGACGGGCAAACCATCACCCATACCGCCCAGACCCATTTGGGGCAGCCGCTACGCGCCACCCTTCGCGACGGCGCGGTTGATCTGACGGTTTCGCAGCGGCCCTGAATAAAGTTCCTACAATCTGCATCCCGATCAAACTACTCACGAGGAAATCATGGAACACACCCTGCCCGCATTGCCCTACGCCATTGACGCTCTGGCCCCCAACTACTCCAAGGAAACGCTGGAGTACCACCACGGAAAGCACCACAACGCTTATGTGGTCAACCTCAACAACCTGCAAAAAGGCACCGAATTTGAGAGCATGACGCTGGAACAGATCATCAAAAAATCCAGTGGCGGCATCTACAACAACTCGGCCCAGATCTGGAACCACACCTTCTTCTGGAGCTGCATGAAGCCTGCCGGTGGTGGCGAACCTGGCGGCAAGCTGGCTTCGGCGATCACGGCCAAATGGGGCACTTATGCTGCATTCAAGGAAGCGTTTGTGAAATCTGCCGTGGGTAACTTTGGTTCCGGCTGGACCTGGCTGGTCAAGAAGCCTGATGGCTCGGTGGACATCGTCAACACGGGTGCCGCAGGCACGCCATTGACCACCGCCGACAAAGCCCTGATGACGGTTGACGTGTGGGAACACGCCTACTACATCGACTACCGCAACATGCGTCCCAAGTTTGTCGAAACCTTCCTCGACAAGCTGGTGAACTGGGGCTTTGCCGAAGCCAACTTCGCCTGATTCCGCGCTAAATCACGGCGATTGAGCACGGAATTCACGGGAAACTTGCTGTGGTTATTTGGCTGCGTCGAACAGTGCACCACCCAGCTTGGCACCCGCTTTGATGCCCTTTTTTGCAAACCAGCCCTGGTTCATCTCCAGCACGTAGCGCACCGGCTTGGCAGAGCAATGTGAGTCAGTGGTCTGGGGCTTCATGTCGGCCAGGTTCGCGATCACCCCGTCATCGGCCACAAATGCTGCCGTCAGGGGCAACAGCGTGTTTTTCATCCAGAAACATTGCATTGAGGGCTGCTCAAACACAAACAGCATGCCTTCCGCCTGGGGCATTTCCTTTCGATACATGAGGCCAACCGAACGCTGCTCGGGCGTTAATGCCACCTGCGCATTAATTTGATGGATGCCCGCCGTCAGCCTGACGTGCGGCAACTCAATTTGCGGGGCATCCTGGGCGTGCACTGCGCTTGCCAGTTGGGTGCCGAGATAAAAAAGCGCAAAGGCGACCTGTTTAATCGGGATGTATTTCATGGCTCAATTGTGAATCAAGAAAAAAAATGCCCGCAGAGCGGGCATTTTTTCGGATGGTCAAGAATTGCTGCTTGGCAACGCTTATTTCAATGCAGATTGAAACGGCTACTTACTTGGCAACAGGCTTGTCTGCCATTTTGGCTGTTTTGGCAGCCATTTTGTCAGCCTTCACCTTGGCAGAGGCAGCCGCTTTTTCAGCTTTGGCAGCTTTCCTGGCAGCCATTTTTTCAGCCCTCATTTTCTTGGCTTCCATCCTGGCATCGGCTTTGGATTCCATCTTTGCAGCGGGAGCAGCGGCTACAGCAGGCGCAACGGCGGCGGCGGGCGCAGCGACGGGCTTGGCAGCAGAAGTCTGGGCAAATGAACCAACGGCAAACAGACCAGCGATCAGGGCGGCGAGAACTTTGTTCATTTCAATTTCCTTGGGATAGTGTGAGTTGTAAGATTCCCTCCTGATATACCAGAAGGCTCATCCGTAACGGGGGTGGTTTCTGCCCGGTTGACACGGTGCATGAATTTTTTGACGCTAAAATCGAAAGTTGTCGCAAAAGCGCCATGCTTATGATTTTCGGAGCAGGTCCTGCACGCAACACCGCATCAGTTGCTGATCCCCTCACCACTTAACGGAGCCGTTTTTACATGTACCAACACATCAAGGTGCCTTCTGAAGGCCAGAAAATCACCGTCAACGCCGACAACTCCATCAACGTGCCCGATCAGCCCATCATTCCGTTTATTGAAGGCGACGGCACGGGTCAGGATATTACGCCCGTGATGTTGAAAGTGGTGGACGCCGCTGTGGCCAAAGCCTATGGCGGCAAGAAAAAAATTCACTGGATGGAGGTGTACGCCGGAGAAAAATCCACCCACGTGTATGGGCCTGACGTCTGGCTTCCAGAAGAAACCTTGAGTGTACTGCGCGAATATGTGGTGTCGATCAAGGGCCCTCTGACCACGCCGGTGGGCGGCGGAATTCGCTCACTTAACGTGGCTTTGCGCCAGGAACTCGATTTGTACGTCTGCCTGCGCCCGGTTCAATATTTCACCGGTGTTCCATCACCTGTGAAAGAGCCACACAAGACCAACATGGTGATCTTCCGTGAGAACTCGGAAGACATCTACGCCGGTATTGAATACGAAGCCCAAAGTGACAAAGCCAAAAAGCTCATCAAGTTCCTGATTGACGAAATGGGCGTGAAGAAGATCCGCTTTCCCAACACTTCGGGCATTGGCATCAAGCCAGTGTCAATTGAAGGCACCGAGCGTCTGGTGCGCAAGGCGCTGCAGTACACCATTGACAATGACAAACCCAACCTGACCATTGTGCACAAGGGCAACATCATGAAATACACCGAGGGTGGTTTCCGTGACTGGGCCTACGCATTGGCGCAAAAAGAATTTGGTGCCGAGCTGATTGACGGTGGCCCGTGGTGCAAGTTCAAAAACCCGAAGACGGGCAAGGACATCATCGTGAAGGACGTGATTGCCGACGCATTTTTGCAGCAAATTTTGCTCCGCCCCGCCGAATACTCGGTCGTCGCCACGCTCAACCTCAATGGGGATTACATCTCTGATGCACTGGCCGCTCAGGTTGGTGGCATCGGCATCGCCCCCGGTGCCAATATGTCAGATACTGTGGCCTGCTTCGAGGCAACGCACGGCACGGCACCGAAATACGCCGGCAAAGACTACGTCAACCCCGGTTCCGAAATTTTGTCGGCCGAGATGATGCTGCGCCACATGGGCTGGAAAGAAGCCGCTGACGTGATCATCAGATCCATGGAGAAATCCATTCTGAGCAAAAAAGTTACTTACGACTTCGCGCGTTTGATGGACGGCGCCACACAAGTAAGCTGCTCCGGTTTCGGACAGGTCATGATCGACCACATGTAGTTCCAAACGCATCGTCGTTTTTGTCGCCTCCTGGCGTCTGCAAAAACCGCTCCAATGCAACAGGCTGGAGCGGTTTTTTATTTTCGTTGCTTGAATGTAGAAAAATTGACACCAATTCACCTTGGCACGGCGGCGATTCGGCGCGCTCTATAGAATCAATTCATGGCAACCAAAACTCCCGCTAGTCCTCCGCCACCTCAGGTCCGGCCTCCCGATTCAGACGACGGCGGCGCAGTGGTGCTGGAGCGGCGCACCCAAAAGGTCAAGCCGCCCCAGATGTACCAGGTAGTGATGCTGAACGATGACTACACGCCGATGGAGTTCGTGGTGGTGGTGATTCAGGAGTTTTTTAACAAGGACCTGGAAACGGCGACCCAGATCATGTTGAAAATTCATCTGGATGGCAAAGCAGTTTGCGGGGTTTATTCTAAAGACGTGGCAGCCACCAAAGTCGACCAGGTGCTCGATGCCGCCAACAAGGCGGGGCACCCCCTGAAGTGTCTCAGCGAGCCGGTTGAGTTGTAGGGGAATAGCAAAGGCAGAGGCAATAGGCACCCGGGTTTTGCAGACATTGAAATCGGATTACAGTTAGTCTTCAACCATAACGTCAAGCATCAAAGCAAGGCATAAGGAAATCACATGATTGCCCAGGAATTGGAAGTTAGTTTGCACATGGCATTTGTGGAGGCGCGTCAGCAGCGCCATGAGTTCATCACCGTCGAGCACCTGCTGCTGGCCTTGCTGGACAACCCCAGTGCGGCCGAGGTGTTGCGCGCCTGTTCGGCCAACATTGACGATCTGCGCAAGTCACTGGCGAATTTCATCAAGGACAACACGCCCCAGGTGGCGGGGTCTGATGACGTGGACACGCAGCCCACATTGGGATTTCAGCGCGTGATCCAGCGCGCCATCATGCACGTGCAGTCAACCGGCAGCGGCAAGAAAGAAGTGACTGGTGCCAACGTGCTGGTCGCCATCTTTGGCGAGAAAGATTCGCACGCCGTGTACTACCTGCACCAGCAGGGCGTGACGCGTCTGGACGTGGTCAACTTCATTGCCCATGGCATCAAGAAAAGCGATCCGCCGGAGCCGGCCAAGTCGGGAGAGACTCAATCAGAAAATGAAGAGGGCGGTGGTGAGAAGAATGAGAAAACGTCGCCGCTGGAGCAGTACACCCAAAACCTGAATCAGCTTGCCAAAGATGGCAAAATTGATCCGCTAATCGGACGCGAGTACGAGGTCGAACGGGTCATTCAAATCCTGTGCCGCCGTCGCAAAAACAACCCGCTGCTGGTGGGTGAAGCGGGCGTGGGCAAGACGGCCATCGCCGAGGGCCTGGCCTGGCGCATCACGCAAAAAGAAGTGCCGGAAATCCTGGCTGAGTCTGTAGTGTATTCCCTGGATATGGGTGCTCTGCTCGCGGGCACCAAGTACCGGGGTGACTTTGAGCAGCGCCTCAAAGGTGTTTTGAAATCCCTCAAAGACAAGCCTAACGGCATTTTGTTCATTGATGAAATTCACACGCTGATTGGTGCCGGTGCGGCATCGGGTGGCACGCTGGATGCTTCCAATTTGCTCAAGCCCGGCTTGAGTTCCGGCGCGTTGAAGTGCATCGGTGCGACGACCTTTACCGAGTACCGTGGCATTTTTGAGAAAGACGCGGCCCTGTCGCGCCGTTTCCAGAAGATTGACGTGGTTGAGCCCACGGTGCAGGAAACGGTTGACATTCTCAAAGGACTGAAGTCGCGCTTTGAAGAGCATCACAACGTGAAGTACGCCTTGGCCGCCTTGCAGGCAGCGGCTGAGCTGAGCGCCAAGTACATCAACGACCGGCATTTGCCAGACAAGGCGATTGACGTGATTGACGAAGCCGGTGCTGCCCAGCGCATTCTGCCAGTGTCCAAACGGAAGAAAATCATCACCAAAACCGAGGTGGAAGAAATCGTGGCAAAGATCGCCCGCATTCCACCGGCCAATGTCTCCAACGATGATCGCGGCAAATTACGCACGCTGGAGCGTGACTTGAAGAACGTGGTGTTTGGTCAGGACAAGGCGCTGGACGTGCTGGCTTCTGCCGTGAAAATGGCGCGCTCGGGGTTGGGCAAGGGCGACAAACCGATTGGCTCTTTCCTGTTCAGCGGCCCCACCGGTGTAGGCAAGACCGAGGCCGCCAAACAACTGGCCTACATCATGGGCATTGACTTGATTCGCTTTGACATGAGCGAATACATGGAGCAGCATGCAGTCAGCCGCCTGATTGGTGCGCCGCCCGGCTATGTAGGGTTCGACCAAGGTGGTTTGCTGACCGAAGCCATCACCAAGAAGCCGCATTGCGTATTGCTGCTTGATGAAATTGAAAAGGCGCACCCCGCGATCTTCAACGTGCTGTTGCAGGTGATGGACCACGGCACGCTGACCGACAACAACGGGCGCAAGGCCGACTTCCGCAACGTGATCATCGTAATGACCACCAATGCCGGTGCCGAGACCATGAACAAGGCGACCATTGGCTTCACCAACCCGCGTGAGGCGGGGGACGAGATGGCCGACATAAAGCGCTTGTTCACGCCCGAGTTCCGTAACCGGCTGGACGCCACGGTCAGCTTTAAGTCACTGGATGAAAACGTCATTCTGCGCGTGGTGGACAAGTTCCTGTTGCAACTCGAAACCCAGTTGGCTGACAAGAAAGTTGAGGTCACCTTCACCGACAAGCTGCGCAAGCATCTGGCGAAGAAAGGCTTTGACCCACTGATGGGCGCCCGCCCGATGCAGCGCCTGATTCAGGACACCATCCGACGTGCGCTGGCTGATGAATTGCTGTTTGGTCGTTTGACCGACGGAGGTCGCCTGACCGTGGACATGAACATCACCACCGACGAGAAAGGTGTCGAGACCGGCGAAGTGCAGTTGGACATCCAACCGCTGCCCAAGAAAGAAGGCAAGGCCAAGCCGGAAGCCCAGGAAGCGACCGCAGATTAAGAGTAAAACCACCATCCCCAAACAAGAGAGGGTGGTCGATTGAGAGAACGCAGAACTGCGCTCATTCAAGGTTACCTGAAGCCCACCCGGTCCAGCATTTGCTGTACTTTGACCTGGTTCATTCCCACTGCGCAGATCAGAATCGTCTCAGACTTGAAGCTGCCACCGGTCATGGCATTCAGTGCCGGGTTGTTGACCACCACGCCTGTGGCGACAGGCCCTTCATTGTTGCAGTTGGCAAAGTAATTTTGCCCGTCGGGGCTGGCCAGGTACTCCAGAAATTTAACCGCGTTAGCCAGATCTTGCGCGTTTTTGCAACCGCACCGCCCGCAATATTCACGTGCGTCCCCCAGGACTCCTGGTTCGGACACTCTACGCCCACGCGTTCGGCAATCGCTTTATCTTTCGGCGTGTTGGAGCGCATGATACGGGCCGGGTAGTAAGTGTTGGTGACGGCAATGCCGCACTCACCCGAGGCCACTCCCTTGATCTGATCACTGTCGCCGCCTTTGGGGTCGCGGGCCATACTGGTGAGCATGCCTTTGAGCCATTCCTTTGCTTTGGCTTCGTCCAAGTGTTCGGTCACCGCGCCAAACAGGCTGAGGTTGAAGGGGTGCGAGTCCAAACGAATGCAAAGCCGACCTTTGTTCCAGGGGTCACCGAGTTTTTCGTAGGTGTCAACAGCAGATTTGCTGACCTTCAACTTTGTCGTAGACCACCACGTGCGCGCGGGTGGAAAAACCAAACCACGCTATGGTACCGTCAGTTGTGGCTTTTCCGCGCAGTTGAGAAGGAATGGCAGCGTCCAGCACTTGTGACTCAATCGGCTGAAACAGGCCTACTACTTAACCCTTGTTGTGAACGACGGTCAAGAACCCCTGATGGCCACCTCAAATTCCCCCACCCTGAGCGCGGCGTGACGAAGGGCTAAACCCCGCTGTTTCACCGCCTCGGTTAGTACCAGGCAGGACGTTACCTTCACCCCCTCACTTTTGAGGGAAAACCGGATTGAACGTCTTGAAACCACATCTACAAACCACGATATTGACTTTGCTGGAGGCGGGCACGAGCCACC
>JANMVO010000479.1:0-3644 GCA_031392805.1 Rhodoferax sp.
CCCATTTGCTTATTGCATTCGCTGCCGACAGATCAAGCTACTTTTAAAGTTACTACCAAATAAATAGCTAACTATTCAATAAATACCAGGGATATATGCATATTTTGTCCCCAAATGCCAGCGTGCATGAGTATGTTGGCCGCTGAGATAACCTTCAAAACGGTAGCCGGTGCGGGAGGTGTCTCGCCAATTGATTTAAAATTTGAGGTGACCCAACTGGAAGGCGTATACGCCGAAAGCTGGGCACGCAACATTTGGGCAGACACTCTCGCATGACTTTAGAAGCCATCACCACGTTGAACGCTGAGTCGCAAGACACGGCGGACACCCAGCGGGTGTTCGCCATTGCGGCCGAGCTGTTTGGCGCGCTATCGTCGCCTGTTCGGCTCAAGGTGCTGAATATGCTGTGTGATGGCGAGCGCTCGGTTAACCAGCTGCTGGCGCATATTGATACCACCCAACCCAATCTGTCCCAGCACCTTAATCTGATGTACCGCAGCGGCATCTTGTCGCGCTCTAAGGTGGGCACCCAGGTTATCTACAAGATCAGCAGTAAAACCGCTGCTGGGCTTTGCCGCAGCGTATGCACGCAAATCGCCATAGACCTCGACGAAACGCCAACTCCGGCTAAGTTTCGTTAATTCCTGGTTTTTTCCCTGTTATTTAAACGTTCGTCTTAAATATCAATATATGCGAATAAGTCGATTCATTCAACCAGCGCCAGAGAATTTTCTGAGCAAAGAACAGGTCAAGTCGGTGTATTCCGGTCGGCGCGGCTTTATGGCCGGGGCGTTTGCATCTGCCATGGCGGCAGCGACGAGCGTGCCTGCGCAGGGCGCATCCGGCATCGACGACCCCAACATCATCAACCTGCCAGAGCACACCAAAGGCTTGGGTCAGGGTGTTGCAGCCACGGGCTACGGCGTACCCAGCGTGCATGAGAAAAACTTGCAGCGCCGCCAAAGCCCGGGCCTCACAGCCGTGTCGCAGGCTGGTGTGAGTTTTGCGCCACTGCAAGGTCTGTTTGGCATCATTACACCCAGTGGCCTGCACTTCGAGCGGCATCACCAAGGCTGGTGGGATATTGAGCCCGACAAACACCGTTTGATGGTCAACGGCAGCGACGAAAAAATGCTGAAAAAGTCTATGGTGTTTACCATGGATGATTTACTGCGCCTTCCAGCCGTGAGTCGCTTTCACTTTATTGAATGTGGTGCTAATACGGGCATGGAGTGGGGAAATGCGGCGGTGCCCACAGTGCAATATACGCACGGAATGGTGAGTTGTAGTGAATTTACTGGCGTGCCATTGCGGGTGCTGCTGGAGATGTGCGGCGCAGACTTCAAGCGCGGCAAGTTTGTCTTAGCCGAGGGGGCTGACGGCTCCAGCATGACTCGCACTATTCCTATAAGTCTGGTCATGAACGATGAAGTGTTAGTGGCTTACGGCATGAACGGAGAAATGCTGCGACCCGAAAACGGCTACCCGCTGCGATTGGTAGTGCCCGGCGTGCAAGGTGTCAGCTGGGTCAAGTACTTGCGCCGCATTGAACTGGGCGACGAAGCCTATGGCACCAAGGATGAGACCATCCACTACATTGACCTGCTACCTGAGGGCAAGCACCGACAGTACAGCAGTTTGCAAGAAGTCAAATCTGTCATCACTACACCCAGCGGTGGCCAGGTCCTGCTGGACAAAGGCTTTCTTAACGTCACAGGTTTAGCTTGGAGCGGTCGCGGCAAAATTACCGAAGTTGACGTGTCTGCCGACGGCGGACGCAATTGGAAGCGCGCGCGCCTGGAAGGCCCAGTGATATCCAAGTGCCTCACGCGCTTCAATATGGATTGGTCGTGGGACGGTAAACCCGCTTTGCTGATGAGCCGCGCGACGGATGAAACCGGCCATGTGCAGCCCACCTATGCAGAAAACCGCAAAGTGCGCGGCACGCGCAGTATTTACCACAACAACTCCATTCAAACATGGTTGTTGCAAGAGTCTGGAGAGGTGAAAAATGTTCAACTATCGTAAATTAGTTATCGTGCTCGCATGCGCTGCGGCAACCGGGGTGTTTGCCCAAAGCAAAAAAATTGAAGGCGTGGGGCGCACTGCCACCGCCAACGAGGTGAAGGCGTGGGACATTGACGTACGCCCCGACTTCAAGGGCCTGCCCGCCGGACAAGGCAGTGTGAAGCTGGGCGAAACGGTGTGGGAGGGAAAATGCGCATCCTGCCACGGCACGTTTGGCGAAAGCAATTCTGTCTTTGCCGCACTAGTGGGCTACACCACGCCTAAAGATATGCAGACCGGACTCGTCGCCAGTTTGCTGCCCGAGGCCAACACGCCCTCGCGCACCACTTTGATGAAGGTGTCGCAACTGTCTACCTTGTGGGACTACATCAACCGTGCCATGCCCTGGACAGCACCCAAATCGCTCACTGCCAATGAGGTGTATGCCGTGACGGCGTACTTGCTCAACCTGGGCAACATCGTGCCGGACGATTTCACACTAAGTGATAAAAACATGGCTGATGTGCAGAAAAAAATGCCGAACCGCAACGGTATGACAACTGCACACGCCATGTGGCCAGGCAATGAGTTTGGCGGCGTGACCAAGCCTGACACACAGGGCTCGGCTTGCATGAGCAATTGCAATGTAGAACCTAAGGTGGCAAGTTTCTTGCCTGAACATGTGCGTAATGCCCACGGTAACTTGGCTGAACAGTCACGGGGTATCGGCATTGCGCGCGGGGCAGATACTACCGTGCAAGTTGGGTCACCAGCCAAACCAGCGGCTATCAGCTCAGTTAAGGCCGAAGATAAAACCAGTGATTTGGCGGGCAAGCTTAAAAGTTCCGATGTCTCTGGCATTTTGACTCAGAACGCATGCTCGGCCTGTCACGGGGTGGAAAACAAAATAGTCGGCCCCAGCTTTAAAGAAATAGCCATCAAGAACGGCGCGAAAGCCGATGTGTTGGCGTATCTGGCAGGCAAGATAAAAGGCGGAAGTTCAGGGGTTTACGGAACTATTTCCATGCCAGCTCAAAGCATTGTCGAAGCAGATGCTAGAAAAGTGGCGCAGTGGATTGTGCAGGGTGCTGTCAAGTAGTTTCCCCTGTCAACAGCTAATGGCAAATGCCGTTTAATCATAGTGAGTTCAGTTTAATTTTTTTGTTCTAGGAGTGATTTATGAAACGTCGTGAATTTGTACAAAAAAGCTCGGGCGCCCTGGCTCTGGGTTTGGCAGCTACTGCCGGGCTGATGCCATCGATGGTCTCAGCGCAAACCGCATGGAACAAGACTGCTTTTGAAAGCAAAAGCTTGGCCGACGTGGTGAAGGCTTTAGGTGGCAGTTCAGCCACTGAAAGCAAAGAAGTCACCTTGAGCGCGCCAGAAATTGCCGAAAACGGCAACGTGGTGCGCCTAGGCGCGCAAAGCGTCATAGCCGGTACCACCTGGTTGGGCCTGATGGTAGAAAAGAATCCTGCGGCACTCTCGGCCGGGTTCGACATTTTCCCAGGCACCGATGCCAACGTGTCCACCAACGTCAAGATGGGCCAAACGTCCAACGTGTATGCGCTGGCTAAAGTGGGCGACAAGTTTTTCTACGCCGTCAAAGAAGTCAAAGTCACCCTCGGTGGCTGCGG
>JANMVO010000544.1:0-1691 GCA_031392805.1 Rhodoferax sp.
TCGGTGGTTTTGAACGGCGCCAAAATCGGCAAGGATTGCCTGGTAGGCGCGGGTTCGCTGGTCACTGAGGGCAAGGAGTTTGCGGACGGTTCGATGATCATGGGCCGCCCGGCCAAAGCGGTCCGGCAACTGTCGGCGCAACAGCTTCAGGAACTTCAAATGAGCGCGCTTCATTACGTGGAAAACGCCAGGCGCTTCAAGGCCGGGCTTAAGCTAATTAGCTGACGGAACACTGGCGTGCCTGAATTGCAGAAGTTTCTATTCGATGACCTGCCGGTGCGCGGCATGCTGGTCAAGCTCACCGGCGCATGGACCGAGATTCTCAAACGGCGCTCGCTCAACAGCACCACCGGTGCCTACCCGGTGCCCGTGCAGGAACTGTTGGGCGAGATGGCGGCAGCGGCGGTGCTGATGCAGTCCAGCATCAAATTTGAAGGCGCGCTGATATTGCAGATCAATGGTGACGGCCCGGTGAAGCTGGCCGTGGCCGAGGTGCTGTCGGATTTGAGCCTGCGCGCCACTGCCACCGTGGTTGGGGAAGTGCCGAGCGATGCCAGCTTGAGTGCGATGGTCAACGTGGGCAACCAGGCCCGTTGCGCCGTCACGCTCGATCCCAAGTCAAGGCTGCCGGGCCAGCAGGCCTACCAGGGCGTGGTTCCGCTGTTTGGCGACCGGCGTGAAAAGCTGGAACGCCTGAGCGACGTTCTGGCCCACTACATGCTGCAAAGCGAGCAACTGGACACCACGCTGGTGCTGGCAGCGGATGACAAGGTGGCGGCGGGGCTGTTGATTCAGCGCCTGCCGAAAAATAGGGGTCAGATTCCAATTTCATCTGTTTCAGCCGGAACAGGTAGCGTAGCGCAACGCGCTGCCATGAAATTGGAATCTGACCCCGATTTTTCGTATTTTTCGGAAAGCGAAGACCAGATCGGCCGCAATGAAGACTACAACCGCATCGCCATCCTGGCATCGAGCCTGAAGCGCGATGAGCTGTTGACGCTGGATGTGCAGACCATATTGCGGCGTTTGTTCTGGGAAGAAAAGGTAAGCCTGTTTGAGCCCGCGGTCGCAGACGCCGCCCCCCACTTTGCCTGCACCTGCAGCCGCCAACGGGTCAGCCGCATGATCCACTCGCTGGGCACGGTCGAGGCTGAGAGCATCATTGCCGAACGCGGTGACATTGAAGTCGGCTGTGATTTTTGCGGGCAGCAGTACCGGTTTGACGCGGTGGATGCGGCGCAGATTTTTACCTTAACGGCGCAGACCATTCCGGGCAGTTCAAGCCCGCATTGAACTGTGGGTGCGCAGCCAGCGTGACCTTGGCACCCGCCCCGAGGATGATGACACCATGCCCAGCCGCCAAACCGTTCAAGCCTTTATCGCGATGGTCGAGCAAGGCAAATTCGTTGAAGCCATCGAGTGCTTGGACAGCGCCGACGCGCATGCGCAGGGCTCCAGCATCAAATCAGCATCAGTGCATTAAAATAAATAGCTACCTATGCAATGTACACAAGGGCTACAGGCCGATTTGACCCCTTAAACTGGCAATGTCGCGCTTCAAAGCACCTTGGCAATCGCAGCACACACGTAATCAATGTTTTTGCTGTTCAACGCCGCCACGCACATGCGCCCGCTGTCGGTGCCGTACACGCCAAATTCCGTGCGCAGGCGCACCATCTGGTCTTTGCTGA
>JANMVO010000552.1:0-4179 GCA_031392805.1 Rhodoferax sp.
AGCCCGTGGACTTACCTGGGCCATGCGCGCTTCGCGGCCATGGCCGGGGCGGCAGGTGCCACGGTAAGGGTGCTGCCGGCCGACTATGGCCGGGTTTTTCCGGCATCCGGCGGGCTGCCATTGGGCAAACGCGCGCCACAGCGCCAGGCGTACCGGCTGGTGGAACTGGCGCGCTTTCGGGATTTTTCCGGTTTGCCGATGAACATTCAGCCGAAATTTTTCCCGGTGGCCAGTGACGATGCGGCACGCCTCATCGTCGCCGTCGATTTGAAGGACGGCGCGGCTGCCGCCATGCGCCTGAGTGCCGCCGTGTTTGCGGCGGTGTGGGAGCGTGAGCTGGACATTGCCAGCGCCGACACACTGGCCGCCTTGCTCTCACAGTGCGGTTTAAACCCGTCCCGCCTGCCCGAGTCGCTAGAGCCGCCCGCGCTGCAAAAATACGATGCCAACACCCAGACCGCGATGGACGCTGGCGTGTTTGGCGCACCCAGCTATGTGCTGGACGGCGAGATTTTCTGGGGCCAGGACCGGCTCGACTTCTTGCAGCGCCGGCTGAACGCGCCTTCGCAGTTGGTCCACTGAAGCAGCCAGCTCAAACCTGCGCCAGATTCTTCGCCCGTTCACACACCAGTTTTCACACCAGTTCCCACACCCGCCTTGTCACCCGATGCTGCATTGCAGTTTTTTCATTGCACTTTTCCCGCGACTCTTCTTCACTTTTTTAAACCCAAGGAATCACCATGACAGAGAAACGCCAACTCACCGTCGAACTCATCTCTGAAGACGGCTTTGCCCTGCCCGCCTATGTGGCGCTGCCTGCCGGCCGCGCCAGGGGTGCCATCGTTGTTTTGCAGGAAGTTTTTGGCGTCAACTCGCACATCCGCAATGTGGCTGATGGCTATGCGGCGGCTGGTTACCTGGCGGTGGCTCCGGCTACGTTTCACCGTGTCAAAGCAGGTGTTGAGCTGGGCTACACGGCCGAGGATGTGGGCGCAGGCGTTGCGCTTAAGGCGGCAGTAGAGGCGTTGGCCAGCCCCAAGGGCAGCGCCGTGACGCCGCTGGTGATGCAGGACATTCAAGCGGCAGTGAAGTACGCGTCGGTCGCGGCCAACATGTCAACGCAAGACACCGTGACGCAAGGCGGGCCGGGCAGCAAGGTGGGCATTGTTGGCTACTGCTGGGGCGGTTTGCTGACCTGGCGCGCGGCCTGCCTGCTGACCGGCGTGAGCGCCGCCGTGCCCTACTATGGCGGTGGCATGACGGTAGGCGCAGAGCCCGCACGCCAACCCAAGTGCCCGGTGCTGTGCCATTTTGGCGACCAGGACCAACACATCACCCTGCCCACGGTACAGGCCTTCAAGGCCGCGCAAAAAACGGTGGAGGTTCAAATCTACGCAGCCGACCATGGTTTTAACTGCGACCAAAGAGGCTCGTACAACGCCGAAGCCGCCACTTTGGCACTGGAGCGCACGCTGGCGTTTTTTCGCCGCCATGTAGGCTGACAGCAGCTAAAACGCCTGAAAACATGCCTTTTTTCCGAAAAAAAAGGTGTTTTAGGCCTCTAGCCAGCGTCCAGTGTGCATATATAGCTATTATTAGTATAGCTTTGTCAGGTTTTGCACAGGCCACTGACTACACCGGCCCGCTGTTTGACGCGCACCTTCACTACAACGAGGAAGCCTGGAACGGCAAGTCAGGGCCGCACCCCATTAGCGACCTGATGGCGCGCATCCAGCGCAACGGCATCAAGGGCGTGCTGGCCAATTCGCGGCCCAATGACGGCACCAAGGCGCTGGTGGCGGAGCCGTCCAAGGGCGACCTGCAGGTGGTGCCGTTCATCCGCCTGTACCGCAACCGGGCTGACTACGATGGCTGGTTTCGCGACGAGACGATTTACGACATGGTGCTGGCGGAATACGCGCGCGGCACGGCGGGAAGCCCAGTGGGTGGGGCAGTCCCGCCGAATCTGGCATTGAACGTGCCGCCGAATTTGGCATTGAACGTGCCGTCGAATTTGGCATTGAACGTGCCGTCGAATTTGGCATTGAACGTGCCGTTCAGGGGCATCGGCGAATTTCACCTCTACGACAGCGCCAACGCCAATGGCGCAGTCGCCAAAAAACTGATGGTGTTTGCTGATGCTGACGCGCCCAAGCGTGCAGCGCGTGCTGGCCACAGAACAGCTTGCGCCGCCGCTGGTTTGACGGTGAAGACTTTGAACGGTCGAACCAGGCGGGCACTGTGGCACGCCTTTGGAACAGAGCGGCCTACTCGCCCGTCAGCAGCTTGAGCGCATCCTCTACCCGCTTCATGTGCGCACGCGGCAATTCGGCCAGAGGCTTGTCGCCCATTAGGCGCTGGTTGGAGATGGTGCGGATTTGATCGATCAACAAATCTGTCTCCAGCTTTTGGAGCCCAAGTTTGCCCACTGACACCCGCAACGGATAACCATCGCCCTGCGCATCGCGGTAGACCTGCGTGGTGCCGGGGATCACGATGGTTGTCGCGTGGCCTGCACTGTTGAGGATGTTGGTCTGGATGATCAGCGCCGGGCGACCCCGCTTGCCGGGTTCCTCCTTGTGGGTTTGGGGATCAAAGTCCACTTGCCATACCTGCCCGCGTTTGAGCTTTGTTGCCGCCTTAGTTGTCAAGTCCGTCCCCGGTGCTGCGATCCATTGCCAGATTTTCGGCAAGGTGCCCGGTCGACAGGGTTTTGGATAAAAACACCATGCGTTCTTTCAAGGCGCGCGCGTTCTTTTCGCGCACTGCCTCGCGGACGTAGTCGGACGCCGACATTGACAGCGCACTGGCCAGCGATTTGGTCAGTGCTGCGAAGTCTTCGGCGGCACGGAACGACAAGGTTGTTGCACTCATGATTTGTCTTCAAATTTGTAATACGAAATTGTAGCTCAAATTTGTCTCTTGTCCGCCAGTCTGTCGCTCGATGGGGCCGTTACCCCTTGATCAACGCCCCGTCCTCGCCAGATACCGCTTGCGCCAGAACACCAGCACGGTCGCCAAGGCAATCGCCACCATCACGCCAAAAGTCCACCAAAAAGCCCTGGGGTTGTGAATCAGCGGCAAAAATTCGAAGTTCATGCCGAAGAAGCCGGTGATCAGGTTCAGCGGCAAAAAGATGGCGGTCAGCACGGTGAGGGTGCGCATGATGTCGTTGGTGCGGCTGCCCTGTGCGCTGAAGTGGATCTGCACCGCCGTCTCGGCGCTTTGCTCCAGCCGGCGCACGTAGTGCACCACACGCTCGATGTGTTCCAGCACATCGCGGCTGCGCACATGCAGCAGCTCGCGCTCGCGCTGCTCGGCCGGTGTCGCGGCTTCGGGCCAGGTTTTCAGCGCTTCAATCCAGTCCTGCAAAGCCGCGCGCTGGTCTTCGCAGATTTCATCCAGGTTGTGCAAGGCCAGGCGCGTGTCAAGCAGCGAGTTCCAGTTGTTGAAGCGCGAGCGCGGGTTGATCAGCTCGTTTTGCCAATGGTCAAGCTGGTGCGTTAGCGTCCGGCGCAATTCCAGGAAGCCGTCGACCATCTGGTTGATGATGCGCAGCATCAGATCGGGCGGGCTGGTGGGCAGCCGCGCCCCTGCGACATGCGATTCAGCCAGAGCAAAGTTCAACAGCTTGGCCGCATAGGCATCGCGTACAGCGCAGTCGGTGGGGTGAACCGTCAGCAATATTTTGTCAAACACGGCAAACCCGACCGGGCTGGTGTCAATGCGTTTGAGCACCGGCGGCCCGCCGCGTGCGGGTGCCACACTCAGGGGCTGGCCCGGTTGCGCCAGATCGGTTTCGCTGGTGCCCGCCGCCAGCCGCCTGAACACCAGCACGTCGTACTGCGAGGTGTAGTCGTAGTGCGAGGGTAGCTGGTTGCTGATCAAGTCTGCAATGTGCAGGTCCACCAACTGCATGCCGCACAGGGCCTGCAGGGCGGCCTGCACCTGCGCCTGCGTGACCTCAAACTCACGGCGCGCGCAGGCAATCCAGAGATACCCGGATTCTGGCAATTGGCGCGGCAGTTCGCTGGTTTCACTGATTCCGGTGTGGGTGATGCTGAAAATCCGCATGGCGTGAGAGTCCTGAATGTGGGCCGGCGGTGTCCGGCCTGGTTTTAACGCAAATTATCAGTCAAAACAGCCTGTAGCCCGCGTCAATAATCCATAGTTAGCTAT
>JANMVO010000571.1:0-2386 GCA_031392805.1 Rhodoferax sp.
CTTCGACTGCGCCATCGTTGCCGTCCTGAGTTGCGTACATGCGTCGGCCGTCATTGATGCGGCCCTGTTTGCGGATGTCCGGCGCGTCTTCGTCAAACTCAATCGCTTCGAGTTCGATTTTTGATTTCAGGAGTTTCTCAAGGTCTGCCATCAGGCGGCCATCGGACTTGGAGACAAAACTCACGGCCAGACCCGACGCCCCCGCGCGGCCGGTGCGGCCAATGCGGTGGATGTAGTCTTCGGCGTTGAAGGGAATGTCAAAGTTGAACACGGCGGGCACGTCCTTGATGTCCAGTCCGCGCGCGGCCACATCGGTGCACACCAGCAAATCAACCTCGCCTTTCTTGAAGGACTCCAGTGCTTTGAGGCGTTCGTCCTGACTTTTGTCACCATGCAGTGCGGTCGTCTTCAAACCTTCACGCTCCAGCGAGCGCGCCAGGCGGGCGCAGCCCAGCTTGCTGTTGACAAACACAAAGGCCTGCTTCAGGCTACGCGACTTCAAAATCTGGTGCAACGCATGGCGCTTGTCATCATCCCCGACGCTGTAGAAATGCTGCTCTACCGTGCTGGCGGCGGCATTGGAGCGCGCCACTTCAACCGTCACCGGGTCTTGCAGATAGCTGTTGGCCAGTCGCTTGATCTCGGACGAGAACGTGGCCGAGAACAACAGCGTGGTGCGCTGCTTGGGCAGGTAGCTCAGAATGCGCTGCAGGTCGGGCAAAAAGCCGATGTCCAGCATGCGGTCGGCTTCGTCCAGCACCACGTATTCGACCTGATTCAGTACCGCGTTTTTGGCTTCAATGTGATCCAGCAAACGCCCTGGCGTGGCGACCAGCACTTCAACGCCCTGTTTGAGTTCCAGCGTCTGCGGCTTCATGTCCATGCCGCCAAAGACCACCGCAGTGCGCAGGTTGGTGTACTTGGCGTAGGCCTTCACCGCCTTGGCGACCTGGTCGGCCAGTTCGCGCGTGGGCAGCAGCACCAGGGCGCGCACCGGGTGGCGGGCGGGCGAGGTGGAGGTGTTCTCGTGCTTGAGCATGCGCTGCAAAAGGGGCAGCGAGAACGCGGCCGTTTTGCCGGTGCCGGTTTGGGCGGCACCCATCACGTCACGGCCTTGCAACACTATCGGAATCGCCTGCGCCTGGATCGGTGTCATGGATTCGTAGCCAAGTTCGGCCACGGCACGCGACAACGGCTCTGCCAGCTGGAGCTGGGAAAAAGAATCCGGCCGGGCAAATTCGGGCAGTGGATTGGCGACGGGCCCGGGAGCCTCGAAGCTGAGGTTGGAATCTGTGCTGGCTTGGGGTGCTATTTGGATCATCAATGGGTGAGGGAACTAAGGGGGAACCGAATTGGCTCAAAAGCCCCTGATCCAGACCATCTCTGTTTTAGGGCAAACCCCTATTATCCGCCATATCACAATTGGCGCGCCGCGAAAGTGTCACAGCCTTTGACACTGGCATTTTGCAAGCCGTTATTGAACCATTTGGCGCGCTGCGCGCTGGTGCCGTGGGTAAAGCTTTCCGGCACCACATGGCCGGTGGCGGCACGCTGCAAGGCATCGTCGCCAATCTTGGCAGCGGCGTTCATGGCGGACTCAATGTCGCCGCCTTCCAGAATCTTGCGCGACTCCTGGGCGCGGTTGGCCCACACACCGGCAAAGCAGTCGGCTTGAAGTTCCAGGCGCACGCTCAGGGCGTTGTATTCGGTCTGGCTGACGCGGCTGCGCATTTGATCCATCTTGGCGCTGATGCCCAGCAGGTTTTGCACGTGGTGGCCCACCTCATGTGCAATCACATAGGCCTGCGCGAATTCACCCGGTGCGCCCAGCTTGTTTTTGAGTGTTTCAAAGAAATTGAGGTCAATGTAGACCGCCTGGTCCTCGGGGCAGTAAAACGGCCCCATGGCGGCCTGACCCTGACCGCAGGCGGTTCGCGTGGCCCCGCGAAACAGCACCAGTTTTGGGTCTTTGTAGGTGGCACCGCCCTTGGTGAACATATCTTTCCAGACGTCTTCCGTATCGGCCAGCACGGTGGAGACAAACTTGGCCGTGCGGTCATCGGCCGACGGTTTGTGCGCCGGGACTTGCTGCACCTGCGGCGCCGGGCTGCCGCCGCTGAGCAAACTCAACACCGTCATGGGGTTGATGCCAAAAAAATACGAGGCCACCAGCGCAATGGCAATGGAGCCAATGCCGATGCCCCTGCCGCCAATGCCGCCACCCGCGCCGGACGGGCCGCTGTCACGGCGGTCTTCCACGTTGTCAGATTCGCGGTTGCCTTCCCATTTCATGACGGTCTCCTGAAAATTGATGGCCGCAGCCTGCCGTGCGGGATGCGGTAAATTAGGCCAATGGTACAACGCGCCAAGCCCAACACGTCCGCCG
>JANMVO010000636.1:0-3137 GCA_031392805.1 Rhodoferax sp.
ACCTGGTTCGGCGGGGCCGTACCCTTTTCAACCCAGTTTTCAAGCGTCGTCAAGGAGTCCCACGCCGCATTGAACACACTGCTTAGCGCATGACCGTAGCCGGGAATTTCGTAGTAGCGCGCAAAGCCGTCAACCTTGGCCGCCCCCATGGTGTTGCGGATACGGTCCCAGTATTGCTGGGTCGCCCGGGTACTGACCAGTGCGTCATGCGATCCATGCGCCATCAGGATCTTGCCGCCTTTGAACTGAAAAGCCGACAGGTCGGTCTTGTTGAGATCCTGAATTGCTGTCAGTTCGATGATTCGCGCCTGCAACGCGCCGGGATTCTGCGGATCGAGGCTCAGGGAATTGAAATTCGCATTGCGCGTCACGAAGAACTTCACCCACTGGTCCCAAAAAGTGCTGCCGTAGGGAGGGCTGGTGGCCCCCACGATCAGAGGCATCGGATTGGCTGGCTGCTCGGTGCCCAAAGACAGCGTGAGAACCGTGGGCTGCAGCGGGCTGGCACCCGGGTTGCCAAAATCCGTGCCCCAGGTATTGAAGCCTGGGTAGGTGTTTTCACCGCTGGCCAGCGTGTAGTTCAACACCAGCGGCGTGTTGGTGACATTGAATCCCGAGATTTGCGCGTCCGACAGGCAGGTGTCTCCGCCTTCGGTGCCACCCATGCAGCGTAGGGGCGTGCCATTCAGAGTTGCGGTCGAAGGATTGAAGATTGCGTTGCAGGCGCTCACATTGCTGATCAGGCCGTCGCTCACGCCATCAAGCCCGTCACAGGCGGCGAGGGCGGCATCGTAGAGCAGCCTGCGCTTGGCCCGGTTCGGATAGGCACCAGGCTTGGCGAGCTCGCGGGTAATGCGCCCGAACTGCAAATCAAGGCTGGCCGCATTCCAGGCCGGATACAGGATGATCGCGCCGTCAAAATCCTGCGGCCAGTTCTGCACCGCAATCAAGGCTTCGCGGCCACCGGTGGAGCCACCCGCGAAATACGTCTTTTGCACGGTACCGGCATAGCGTGCCTTGATGATGGTGATGGCCGCGTCGCGTGTCTTCTTCAGTGCATCACCCGAAAAGTTTTTCAACGCCTCGTCGTTCGCGCCAAAGCTGCCGTCGCGGCTGCCGTTTGCATTGGCCTGGTGCCCCGAATCGCTGCCAAAGGTGGCGTAACCGCGCGCAAGTGGCGCCGGCTTGTCGGCCGGTCCGGCCGGCACATTGCCAACACCTGTCGCAATGGTTCCGTCATAGCCCCCGCCGCCAAACATCATCGCTTTGCTGTTCCAGTTTGCAGGCAGATTGACCTGGAACTTGATTTTCGGCGCATGGGCGTCTACCGGGTTAATATCGCCAAGCACCTTGCAATATTCCGCAACGGTTGCAACGCCTGTTCCGGCTGCGGGAACCAGCGCGGTACTGGTGATGATGGCCCCGGTGGTTGGCAGGCCAATTGACGCTGCGGGGATTGCCATGCCATTAAGTTCAGTGCAGGTTTTTGCGACCTGTGCAAATGGGGTCGCCGGGCCTCCCCCGACACCACTTGCGCAGCCACTGAGTACCAGCACTGCGGTGGTGATCGCCGTCAGATTCAAACTTCCCTTCATTGCGAATTTCATCGTGTCTTCTTTCCTTTGTAGTGATTTCCTGAATTATCGACGCGCCCAACAGGCCGTGGCCATTTCTGCCTGCCCACCCGTTCAATCTACCTTTGCGCCGGAAGCCTTGACGACCGGACCCCAGAATTCGTAGTCCTTCTTGATCAGCGCGGCAAAACGGTCAGGCTTGGTATAGCGGGGTTCGAAACCGAGGCCGGAATACTGGCTGACGAAATCAGGCATCTGCATGATCTTTTCCATTTCCGTGCTCAGCCGCTCGACCACCTTGGGAGGCAGGCCCGCAGGTCCGATCAGGCCGATCCAGCCTAGCACCTCATAACCAGGCACGCTTTGGGAAATCGGCGCGACGCCGGGAAGGTAGCGCGCAGGGGTCGGGCTGGTGACACCCAGCGCGCGAAGTTTGCCGGATTGAATCCACGGCAAAGAGTTGCTCGTGACGTCGAACATGAAGGTAAGCCGGCCGGCAACAAGGTCGGTCAATGCCGGGCCAGTGCCGCGGTAAGGCACGTGCGTAAACTTCACACCCGCCGTGCTGGCCAGCAACTCGGCCGACAGATGGTTGGATGACCCGTTGCCGGACGAACCAAAAGTGATTGTTCCTGGATTTTCCCTGGCAGCCTTGAGCAGTTCAGAAACATTCGTGTAGGGTTCGCCGGCGTTGACCACGAGCACGTTCGCATATTCACCCAGCAGCGTAATCGGGGTGAAGCTCTTCAGCGGCTCGTACCCGACTTTCGACAGCAAGTGCGGAACAATGCACAGCGTCCCGACTGCGGCCATGCCCAGCGTATAGCCGTCGGCCGGGGCTTGCGCCAGGCGGCCGGTGGCGAGGCTGCCGGCGCCGCCGCTTATGTTCTCCACAATCACGGGCTGGCCAAGCGCCTCCTGCAATTTAAGGGCGAGCACCCTGATCGGAGGATCGGAAGAGCCGCCTGCCGGGAATGGAACGATGATCTTGACCGGCTTTGACGGCCAGGCGTCCTGGGCCAGTGGGCCAGTCATGTTGCCCAGCGTGAGTCCTGCAACCAGCAGCGCATGAAGCAGCTTGCGCGATGTCATCGTGTTGTCTCCTGATGGTTAATTTTGGGCTCTCTGATTTCTCTGATACCTGCTGGAATGTCCTGCCGGACTGCACTGAAAACCTGCCCGGCCAGCGCCGGCACAATCAATGCGTCCAGCGCGCAGGCACGGTCCGGCGGCGCATCTGGCAGCCTGTGTCAGCATTTGCCGCACGCCTGCGCTGCTCATGGGTCGATATCCCCGTTCAAGACCCTGCGGGCAATCGTGCGTTTCTGGATTTCAGTCGTGCCGTCAGGAATGCGCATGGAGCGCGCAAAGCGATAGCCTTCTTCGAGCCGCAATTCATTGGTCAGCCCCATTGCGCCGTGCATCTGTATGCAGCGGTCCATGACGCGGTTGAGCATCTCGGTGCTGTAAGCCTTGACCATCGAGATTTCACCCTCCGTTGGAAGCTGCTGGTCAATCCGCCAGGCACAGTTCTGCAGCATGCTTCTGGCGGCGTAAATGTCG
>JANMVO010000648.1:0-4628 GCA_031392805.1 Rhodoferax sp.
TTTTTCAATGGTCGCCAGCACCGCGTCATGCGCCGCCTTGTGACCCAAAAATTCGAGCATCATGGCACCGCACCAGATTTGTCCGATCGGGTTGGCGATGCCTTTGCCTGCAATGTCCGGCGCCGAGCCATGAACCGGCTCAAACAGCGACGGGAATTTGCGCTGGGGATTGAGATTGGCACTTGGCGCTATGCCGATAGTGCCGGTGCAGGCCGGGCCCAGATCACTCAGGATGTCGCCAAATAAATTGCTGGCCACCACCACATCAAAGAAATCCGGGCGTTGCACAAAATGGGCCGTCAGAATGTCGATGTGAAATTTGTCGACATTGACACCGGGATACTGCTTTGCCATCTCGACCACACGCTCATCCCAGTAGGGCATGGTGATGGCGATGCCATTGGACTTGGTGGCACTCGTCAGGTGCTTTTTGGGACGCGACTGGGCCAGCTCAAACGCAAACTTCAAAACGCGGTCTACGCCGATGCGCGACATGACGGTTTCCTGCATCACAATTTCGCGCTCGGTCCCTGCGTACATTCGCCCGCCGATGCTGGAATATTCACCCTCGGTGTTTTCGCGCACGATGTACATGTCAATTTCGCCGGGCTGGCGCGCGCTGCCGTCACGCCGCACCACGGGTGCAATGATGCCAGGCATCAGGCGAGCCGGGCGCAGGTTCACGTATTGGTCAAACTCGCGCCGAAACAGCAACAGCGAGCCCCACAGCGACACATGGTCAAGGATTTTTTCTGGCCAGCCGACCGCACCAAAGTAGATCGCGTCATGCCCGCCGATCTGGTCCTTCCAGTTGTCGGGCAGCATCTTGCCGTGCTTTTCGCAATAGTCCCAGCTCGAAAAATCGAAGTGGTCAAATTGCAGATTGATACCGAACTTGCTCGCCGCCGCCTCCATGACGCGGATGCCCTCGGGCATCACTTCCTTGCCAATGCCGTCACCGGCAATTACGGCGATTCTGTGCTTGTTCGTTTGTTTACCAGTTTGCTCATTCATGTCATCAACTCCTGAAAAAATTTAATGCTTCAATCAATAGCGCGGCAGGCTTTTCCTCTGCAATGTAGTGTCCGCAGGGGATGGCCTGCCCAGTAACCTGGTCCGCGCGCCCCCGCCACAAATCCAACACGTCAAAACACTGGCCCACAGCGCCGTGCTCCCCCCACAGCACACGCAGTGGCTGCTGTAGCCTTCGATCCGCCGCGACATCCGTCCGGTCATGGTCAAGGTCGATGGTAACGCTTGCGCGGTAATCTTCGCAGACGCTGTGTGCCGTACCGACTATTTGCGCGCAACGCCCATACTCAGCCAGGGCCTCGGGCGCAAACGCAGCCAGCCCGGCATGCCGTTGGCCCATCACGCTGCGAACATAGCGCACCGGGTCACACTCTATCAGCGCTTCAGGCAAGGGCGGCGGCTGGATCAAAAAAAACCAGTGCCAGTAGGCCGTTGCGAAAGCCAGCGACGTGTTCTCATACATCGCCAGTGTGGGCGCAATGTCCAGCAGCATCAGGCGCTGTACCGCGTCTGGATGGTCGGCCGCCAGCCGATGCGCCACGCGTGCGCCGCGGTCATGCGCCAGCACCTGGAAATGATCGAATCCGCAGTGTTTCATGACGGCAACAGCATCGGTTGCCATTTCGCGCTTGGCGTACACAGCATGGGACAGGTCGGACACCGGGCGGTCCGAATCACCGTAACCCCGCAAGTCCATCATCACGACGGTATAGCTCCTGGCCAATTCAGGTGCCACGCGATGCCACATCACATGCGTCTGCGGGTGGCCGTGCAGCAGCAAGATTGGCGCGCCCTGCCCGCCCATGCGCGCATGCAGGCGCACGCCCATGCGCTCGATACTGAAGGAGGAAAACTGGTGAAACATGGGTGCTATTGTGTTCGAACCAGCCCCATGTTGTCGTGCATCGCCTTGACGGGTTAACGTGAAAGAACTTTCATGCACCGGGGCGCTTCGCTTGCGGGCATGACAGTTAGGTCAGCCTAAGGGCTGGCCGTACCACCAGGCTGACACCCACGGCGGTGATCACAGTGCCAGCGATGGTCAAGGCAGTGATTGGCTCGGCAAATAACAGCCAGGCCATGAGCGCTGTTGTGGGCGGCACCAGGTACATCAGGCTGGTGACCTTGGCCGCCGCACCACGCTGGATCAGCAGGTACAGCAGCGAGCTTCCGCCCAGGGTCAGCGCCACGACTGACCAGGCCATTGCACCTGCCAGATCGGCGCTCCAATGCATGACCTCAGTCTCCAGCAGCGTCAGGGGCAGCGTGACCAACAATGCAGCAGCCAGTTGAACGACGTTCGCGGTGCGCACATCGCAGGGTGCCACAAAACGTTTCTGGTACAGCGTGCCGATGGTGATGCCAAACAGCGCTGCAATCGCAAACGCCATATTCAGCCAGTGGGCTTCGCCACCCGACCCAAATTTGCGCGACACCACCATCAACAGACCCACAAACCCGAGCACCAAACCAAGCCATTGGCGCTGCGACACGCGGCCGCCAGTGGAAGACAACCAGAAGGCGGTCAGCACCGGCTGCAGGCCGACAATCAGCGACGCCAAGCCAGAACCCATGCCGGCCTTCACGGCCAACCACACACCGCCAAGGTAGCAAGCGTGCATCAAGACACCGGTCACAGCCAGGTGCCGATACTGCAGGCGCGCATTTGGCCAAGGCACCTTGGCCAACACAATCCAGGGCAGAAAGCAGACGATCGACAGCGCGTAACGCAGCGCCAGAAATTTCATCGGCGGCGAATGTGGCATGCCGAAACGCGCAACAATGAATCCGGTGCTCCAGATCAGCACGAACACGATTGGCATGGCCTTGATCCACGCGTTCTCATTGCCTTCGTTCACCCTTTGTTCACTCTTCGTTCACTTCTTCACCCGCGCCCTGATCTCGGGCAGCGCCTTTTGCAGGTAGTACACCATGGACCAGACTGTCAACACAGCCGCAATCCAGATCAGCCAGGTGCCCCACAAGCGGGTGTCAATCAGGCCAAACAGACGACCGTCAAACAAGAGGAAAGGAATGGCCACCATTTGCCCCACGGTTTTAAGCTTGCCAATCAGGTGAACGGCCACGCTTTTGGCCGCACCAATCTGTGCCATCCATTCGCGCAGCGCCGAGATCGCAATCTCGCGGCCAATGATGATGAGCGCCACAAACACGTCCGCCCGCTGCAGGTGAACCAGCACCAGCACGCACGCGCAGACCAGAAACTTGTCGGCTACCGGGTCAAGGAAAGCGCCAAACGACGAGGATTGATTGAGTTTGCGAGCCAGGTAGCCGTCAAGCCAGTCGGTCCAGGCGAACACCACAAACATCACGGTGGCGATCAGGTTGCGGGTAGCAGGTTCCAGCGGCAGATAAAACACACCCACGATCAGCGGAATCGCAACAATGCGCGTCCAGGTCATGATGGTGGGAATGGTCAGGAACATGCTGCAATTGTGGCATGGCCGTCCCACTGGGCAGGCGGGGATGCAAGGTTAGTGCGACGTGGCCTTGGCGCAAGATTTCCGTAAGATTGGCGCAAGCTGGATGCAGTCCGCCTATTCCTGCAATGTCTTCCCGTCAATGCAGCGCGCGGTAAATTTCCTCAGCCAGCTCGCGCGAGATGCCGTCCACTGTGGCGATGTCTTGCGCACCCGCCAGCGCAACTCCGCGCACGCCCCCAAAACGCTGCAGCAGTTTCGCGCGGCGCTTGGGGCCGATGCCGGGTATTTCTTCCAGCTTGCTGCCGCCAACACGCACTTTGGCACGCGCCGCCCGCATGCCGGTGATGGCAAAGCGGTGGG
This sequence comes from Rhodoferax sp., assembly GCA_031392805.1. Taxonomy (GTDB): domain Bacteria; phylum Pseudomonadota; class Gammaproteobacteria; order Burkholderiales; family Burkholderiaceae_C; genus JANYCG01. Next base: position 3,837 of record JANMVO010000648.1, read on the forward strand.
CTTCGTCGCGAATCTGCGCCACCAGCATCAGGGCGGCGGAGTCTTTGCCCAGATAGACTTTGTCACGACCATCGGCAAACACCAGTTCTTCCAGACCCACTTTGCGGCCTTCGCCTTTTTCAACGCCGACGATCAGCGACACATCCAGCCCGAGCGCCTCAAACACCCCGCGCGCCTGGGCCACCTGGCCTTTGCCGCCGTCCACCAGCACCAGATCGGGCAGTCGGCCGGTGCCAGCCGGCAATTGCCCCGTCGTCTTGGCCTCTTTCAAAGCCTCTGACAGCTTGCCATAGCGGCGCATCAGCACCTGATGCATGGCGGCGTAGTCGTCCCCCGGCGTGATGCCGTCAATGTTGTACCGGCGGTACTCTGCGTTTTGCATTTTGTGGTGATGAAACACCACGCACGAGCCTTGGGTGGACTCGCCCGCCGTGTGCGATATGTCAAAACATTCCACACGCAACTCTTCCAGATTGTCCAACGCCAGATCGAGTGCATCCGCCATTGCGCGGGTGCGTGCCTGCTGCGAGCCTTCCTCAGCCAGCAAGCGCGCCAGTTGCAAATTGGCATTGGTTTGCGCCATCTCAAGCCAGATGCGGCGCTGCTCGCGCGGCTGGTGCACCGCGCTCACCTTGACGCCCGATTGCAATGACAGGGCCGCTATCAGCAGCTTGCTGACGGGCTCACTGGTCACCAGCGACGGCGGCACCGCCACGTCAATGTAGTGCTGCGCGACAAATGCTTCCAGCACCAGCTTCTCCACAGGTATGGGCGGCTGCGCCAGCTCGCTTG
>JANMVO010000599.1:0-1824 GCA_031392805.1 Rhodoferax sp.
CATGACTACCGGCACCGTGGACAAAACCACGCTGCTGCAGCCCACCCTGAGCCCGGGTGCGGTGTCGCAACGCAAGCGCCTGGTGACCAGCCGCGCTGGCGAAAACCTGTTCTGGCTGGGCCGCTACACCGAGCGCACCGAGAACCTGATTGGCCTGGCGCGCCTGACGCTGGAGTGCCTGCACGGCGAAGATCAATCCTCGCAACCGCTGCTGACCTGGCTGTCCAGAATGGCAGCCGCCAACACCCTGGTGTTGCCCACTGTGCCGCCCGCTACCCAGGCGCGGCGCGTGTTCGAGCGCTCACTGATTGCCAGCCTTGGCAGCAACGAGCTGGCCACCAGCGTGGGCTATAACCTGCGCGCCGTTCGGCTGGCGGGTGCCAGCGTGCGCGAGCGCCTGTCGCAGGAGCACTGGAACGTGATTGTGCGGGCCGAGGAAGAGCTGACGCAGGGCTGCGCGACCTTTGCCCAGGACAGCGACTATTCGCCGCTGGAAGCCCTGCGCGTGCTCAAGGTGGCCAGCGACCACATGGCCGCCATCACCGGCGCGCAAACCGACCGCATGACGCGTGATGATGGCTGGCGGCTGCTCAGCATTGGCCGGCACATTGAGCGCCTGAGTTTTCTGTCTCTGTCACTGGCCCGCGGTTTTGAGACCGGTTCGGTGCTCAGTGACGGCGGCTTCGAGGCCATGATTGCGCTGTTTGACAGCACCATTACCTTTCACGCGCAGTATCAGCAAAGCCGCGACGTGGCCGCGCTGCTGGACCTGCTGGTGCTGGACCGCGACAACCCGCGCTCGCTGGGCTGGGTGGCGCAAACACTGCGCGGGCGGCTTGCCAAGCTGGCCGGCAGCCAGCCCACTGAGCTCAGTGAGCTGTCGCTAAAAGTGCCTGACCCAACAGCCTGGGGCCTGGCACAACTGTGTGAGGTTGATGCCCATGGCAGCTATTGCCTGCTGGACGACGTGTTGCAGCAGTGCCACCAGGCGGCAAACGATCTGTCGGAGGAAGTCGGCGCTATCTACTTCACGCACTCCGGTGAGGCCAAGAAAAGCGTGGGGGTTTGAATGCAACTGGAAGTCACGCATGAGACGCGTTACGACTATGTGCCTGCGGTTGAAATTGCCCAGCACATGAGCCACCTGCAGCCTTTGACCACAGCCACGCAGACGCTGCTGGCGCATTCGCTGGCCATCAGCCCGGAGCCAGCCCAGCAAACCCGCACGCTGGACGTCTATGGCAACACGCGCTGCTTTTTTTCACTGCAGACATCGCACTCGCAGCTCCAGGTGGTGGCGCGCAGCCTGGTGTCCACCCGCACCCAGGCCATGCGGGAGAGCAGCATTCCCTGGGAGCAGGTGCGCGAGCGTTTTCGCTACGCCGCAGACAATGCCTATGACGCCGCCGCCGAGTTTGTGTTTGCCTCGCCCTACGTGCCCCGCCATGCTGATTTTGCGGCCTTTGCACGGCCCAGTTTTCCGGCGGGTGCAGCGTTGCTGAGGGGGGCAAGGGACCTGATGCGGCGCATCCACACGGAATTCACTTACGAGTCGGAGAGCACCGAGGTCAACACGCCTGCGCTGCAAGCGCTGGCACAGCGCAAAGGCGTGTGCCAGGACTTTGCCCACATCATGATTGCGTGCCTGCGGGCTCTGGGCTTGCCAGCCCGTTATGTGAGCGGCTATCTGCTCACCCAACCGCCACCGGGCGTGGCCAGGCTGATTGGCAGCGACGCATCGCACGCCTGGGTCTCGGTCTATATTCCTGATTTTCCTGCCGGGGCGCGCTGGTGCGACTTTGACCCCACCAACAACAAAGATGG
>JANMVO010000688.1:0-3428 GCA_031392805.1 Rhodoferax sp.
TATGAGATTTTCTGAGCCTTTTCCGACCCACCGTGCAACCCGCTCGCGAGCCACCGCCGCCATCGACAAGTCACCCAGCATCAGGTTCAACGCCGCCACAAAGTCGCCAAGCGTGTCCACCATGGTGCCGTCCAGGTCAACGATGGCGGCGTCGAAATGGGGGCGTTGCGGCGTCATGTTCTTCACGAAATTTTTAGATGACGGGTTGATCGAAACTTGCAGACTTTCACGAACAGTGTAAGCAAGGTAGACGCAATTTGCATACAAAATAGTGCGCAAACAATCACCGCTTTCTTGCTGATTAGCCAACTACAATTTATTTTTGTACGCAAAAACTTTCCGCCTGATGGAGACCCCGCCATGCTGACTCTCGACTTTCACCCCACCGGTCGCCACTTTCTGCAAATCCCCGGGCCTTCGCCAGTGCCCGATCGTATTCTGCGGGCGATGAGCCTGCCGACCATTGACCACCGCGGGCCTGAGTTCGGCGTGCTTGGGTTGAAATTGCTCGCCGACATTAAAAAAATCTTCCAGACCCAGCACCCGGTCATCATCTACCCTGCCTCTGGCACAGGGGCCTGGGAGGCGGCGTTGAGCAACACCATGAGTCCAGGCGATCAGGTGCTGATGTTTGAGACCGGCCACTTCGCGTCGCTCTGGCAAAAGATGGCAGTTCGCCTGGGGCTCAAGACTGAAGTGCTGTCATTCGCCGGCACCGACAAAGCACTGCCCGGCGCGCCTGGCTGGCGACAAGGCGTGCAGGCCGGCCAGATTGAAGAACGGCTCAAGGCCGACACCCGGCACGGCATCAAGGCCGTCTGCGTGGTGCACAACGAAACTTCCACCGGCGTAACCAGCGACATTGCTGCCGTGCGCCGCGCCATTGACAACGCAAAGCACCCCGCCCTGCTGATGGTGGACACCATCTCGGGGCTGGCATCAGCCAACTACCAGCACGACGCCTGGGGCGTTGACGTGGCGGTCAGCGGCTCGCAAAAGGGCTTGATGCTGCCGCCGGGCATCAGCTTCAACGCGCTGTCGCCCAAGGCGATTGAGGTCAGCCAATCCGCCAAACTGCCCAAGGCCTTCTGGGCCTGGGACGAGATCATCGAACTGAATAAAACCGGGTATTGGCCGTACACGCCCAGCACCAACTTGCTGTACGGCCTGCACGAAGCCTGCAACATGCTGCTGGCCCAAGGCCTGGAAGCGGTGTTTGAACGACATCAGCGCTGGGGCGCGGGCGTGCGCGCGGCAGTGCGGGCCTGGGGGCTGGAGATTCAGTGCGCCGACCCAGCGCTGTATTCACCCGCGTTGACCGGCGTGCTGCTGCCCGGAGGCGTGGATGCCGATGCCGTGCGCAAGATCATCTATGAGCGCTTTGACTGCTCACTCGGCACGGGCTTGGGCAAGCTGAAGGGACGGATGTTTCGCATTGGGCATCTGGGCGACTGCAACGACCTCACCTTGATGGCCGCACTGTCCGGATGCGAAATGGGGATGAAGCTTGCGGGCATCAAACTTGCGGGTTCCGGCGTGCTCGCGGCCATGGATTATTTTTCCAGCCACCTCGCGCCTGCACCGGCACAACACCCGTTTGAGTCTGCCAAAACTCAAACGGCACCCGCAGGTGCCGTTTGATTGTCACTGCCCCTAAGGCAGGATGGCAGTTGGCAATTAAGCGACTTTAGTGGCTTTTTTAACTGCATCGACGGTTTGCGTGGCCGCTGCCGTGAAGTTCGACTGAGCCACTTCCACAGCCTTTTTGGCTGAAGTCTGAGCGGACTCCACTGCATTCTGACCGGCGGTCAAAGCGCTCTTGAAAGCGGCAACAGCGGATTCAGTTCCAGCTGGAGCGTTCTTTGCCAGGGTTTCCACCGCACCGCTAAACGCCTTTTGTGCTTCGACGGTCTTGGCTTCAAGGGCTTTCGTGAATTCTGCGCTGCTTTCAGTCACAATAGTCTGAACGTGCTGGCCATAGGCTGCAAATTTCTCGGCCAGAGGCTTGACCATGCCAGATTGCAGAGTCACCAGGTCTTGAGCATCTTTAGCACCCAGAATGGCTTGGACATGGCTGAAAGATTCGGTCAAGAGAGCCTTGGAGGCCGTCATGTTCAGCTGGACCAGCTTTTCAACGCCGGCAAAAGCCTGCGTCGTCAGACCTTCGAGTGCTTGCAAATTGGATTGGTTAGTGGCGATGAATTGTTCAGCGGTGTTGTTCATTTCTATATCCTTGGTTAAGTGGAAGAATTAGCTTGCCGCTCAATAACAGCCGGTTTGGTCATTATTTATGTTGCAGCGCAGCATAAGGTGAATTATAGGGAAAACCCGGAAGAACGGTGAGTTTCTTCTGCATTGCAGCCATCATTAGGGGTGTCGGTCTATATCACTGGTGCGCTGCGCAGCGTCATCGTCAGCGATGACAGAAGCCGGGCCGCAGGATGCGCCTTGCAGCCCAGCCCAACCCAAGCGCCACGAATCCACAATGAACAAATCCGCGCTTCCTGAGTGATGACTGGGCAAAGCGCCGCCGCTGGCTGTCGCTTGGGGCTAATCGTTGGACCGCAGGTCTTCATCAAGAAACTGCTGAACCGCCTGAAAGAGTTGCATGCGGTTCTTTTCCATGATGATGGTGTGTGTGCCTTCCCCAATTTCGACATAGCGCTTGAAAGGCGCATTCGTCAGCTTTGCGAAATACGCATGCAACATGGAACTGGGCGTGTCAGCGTCCCATTCAGCGTGAGCCAAAAGTATTGGCACGCGAATTTGACCCGGGTCATAAAGCGGCTTTCCCACATTCCAGAAATCCCGTCCGTCCTGCACCACGCCGTTCGGTGCGCGCAGGATGGGTTTGTCCAACTTCGAGCCGAGTGGATCGGTAGCGAGGGTGGCGCTTGCCCAGGCCTCAAACCAGCCCGGCGGAATCAACGTTGCCTTTTTGTCTTCAGGAACGCCCGTCAGCCAGCGTGCCTTGGCGGACTCCATGGACACCGAGCGGTAAGCGCCAAGCGCACTTCCGCTGTCGGTCGGTGACACGCCACTCGGGCGCAGCCACTGAGGCGCGTACAGCACCAGCTTGTTCACTTTGTCATTGTTCTGGGCGGTGTACCAACCCATGGTGCTGGTTCCCCAAGACCATCCAAGCAAGTTGATCTTGCTGACCCCGCGCCGCTTCAAGATGAAATCGACGGCAGCGCCCACGTCTTTCACCGCTGTGGCGGTGCGCACGATAGGTGCGTTTTCCAGCGCTGGTTTTGCCATCTCGGGCGGTCTTGTCGAGCGGCCATAGCCACGCAGGTCTACCAGATAGACGTCATACCCCCGCTGAGCCATGTAGTCCATCCACGACAGGCCGTTCAGGGGCAAATCGAACGCGGTTTCCGCGGGATAGGTCGCCCCGTGGACGTAGAGGAGGATTTTCCTGGCCG
>JANMVO010000005.1:0-8044 GCA_031392805.1 Rhodoferax sp.
CGGTGTCCCCTGTCAACGCTTCGCCCCACACCTCGCGATGTGCAACGCATGACTCGGGGTCTGAGTAATTCGCCATTTCTTCCCAGTATTGAACTTTCATCAACTACGATCTACCGGCTTTCGCTGGCGCACTGCTATTTATTATATAGCTTAACAGGCAATATCCACAAGGGCTACAGTCACTTTCAGATCTAAAAATGCGCTGAATCCTGGCTTGAACGCAAAAAAGCCACGGCCCGCGCTCCCCGTGATTGACTCGTCAATTGCGTGCGTCACATGGCGGGCTATCAAAATTGCTGCGTCAATTGAAATTGAAGCCCTGGCGTTGAAATTTGCCAAAAAACCATAAAATTTATCGCTAGCCCTTGTTCTGTCTATGTTGTTAGCTATTAATATAGTAGTACATTGACGATGGTCAAAACCTCAGCCTGGCAAAGCGACGCCCACTTTGCGCCCCGCCTCAACAATCTCCTGCCAGGTCTGCGCATCCACCGTGATGCCGCCAAGCTGGCGCTGTCTGCGGGCTGCGCGCTCCGGCTCACCTGCCAACTGCACTGCGTCAAAGCCGGGTGCAACCGGCCCGGCCTGCAGCCAGTCGATAAACGCCACCGCCTCAGCTTCGAAGGCTGCCTGCGTGCCCAGGCGCGCCGGGTCAATCAGGATGGTCAGCATGCCGTTGATGACTGCGCGCACCGCAGGGTCGGTGGGCTTGTGCCAGGTGCCGCTTCCGGTCAAGGCACCACCCAGCAGTTCGCAGGCCACAGCCATGCCGTAACCTTTGTATTCGCCGAAGGTCATGAGTGCGCCGAACAATCCGTTGCTTTGCGGCACGACGACCACGCCCGGTTCAGTGGTGGGGTGGCCGTGCTCGTCAATCAGCGTGCCGGGCGCTACTTGCACGCCCTTGTTGTAAGCCACGCGCATCTTGCCCTGGGCGACGCGGCTCGTTGCGAAGTCCAGCACGAAGGGCTCGCGCCCTTTGAGCGGCACCCCAATGCAACATGGGTTGGTGCCAAAGCGGCCATCGGCTCCGCCCCAGGGCGCCACTACCGGGCGCGACAGCACATTGACGAAGTGCAGCGACACAAAGCCCTCCGCCACCGCCATTTCGGCGAAGTGCCCGATGCGGCCCAGGTGGTGCGAGTTGGCTAAAGTCATGATGCAGCTGCCGTGCTGCCTGGCGCGCGCCAGGCCCAATTGCATGGCCTGTTCGCCAACCACCTGGCCATAGCCTCGCTGGCCGTCAAGCGACAAGATGCTGCCGATATCAAGCTTGATTTTGACACTGGTGTTGGGCTTCAACCCGCCTTCCAGCACGGCCTCGACATAGCGCGGCAACATGCCCACGCCATGCGAATCGTGGCCGCTCAAGTTGGCCATGACCAGGTTGGCGGCCACCGTGTGCGCTTCCGCCTCCGAGCTGCCCGTTGCTACAAAAATATTAGCTACTTGCGCTTGTAACACAAGGGCTGGAAGGGTTTTATTCTCTGAAATTGACATGAAAATCTCCTACATCACCGCGCCCAGCTGCCACGGCACAAATTCATTCTGGCCATAGCCGTGCTTTTCGCTCTTGCTCAAACTTCCCGAGGCGGTCGCCAGCACCAACTCGAAAATGCGCTGGCCCATTTGCGCGATGCTGGCAGTGCCGTCCACAATCTCGCCGCAGTTGATGTCCATGTCTTCTTCCTGCTTGCGCCACAGATTGGAGTTGGTCGCCAGCTTGAGTGAAGGCGACGGCGCGCAGCCATAGGCTGAGCCGCGCCCGGTGGTAAAGCAGATCATGTTGGCACCGCCCGCCACCTGCCCCGTGGCGCTGACCGGGTCGTAGCCGGGCGTGTCCATGTAGACAAAGCCCTTGGCCTTGACGGTCTCGGCATATTCGTATGCGGCTTCCAGATTGGTGGTGCCGCCCTTGGCCACTGCGCCCAATGATTTTTCAAGAATCGTCGTCAAGCCACCGGCCTTGTTGCCGGGCGAGGGGTTGTTGTTCATCTCGCCCTGGTTGATCTCGGTGTAATGCTCCCACCACTTGATGCGGGCGATGAGCTTTTCGGCAATGTCAGGCCGCACCGCACGGCGGGTGAGCAAGTGTTCTGCGCCATAAATCTCGGGCGTCTCCGACAGGATGGCGGTGCCGCCGTGCGCCACCAGCAAGTCCACTGCCGCACCCAGGGCCGGGTTGGCGCTGATGCCGCTGTAACCGTCCGAGCCGCCGCATTGCAGGCCGATGGTGATGTGCGACGCGCTGCATGGCCCGCGCACTGATCGATTGGCCATGGGCAGAATGGTTTTGATGAGGGCGATGCCTTTGTCCACCGTTTTGCGTGTGCCGCCCGTATCCTGAATGTTGAAGACTTTGAGAGTTTCGCCTTCACGCAGGCTGCTGGACGCCAGCCAGGCGTTGATCTGGTTGCTCTCACAGCCCAGGCCCACCACCAGCACGGCGCAAAAGTTGGCGTGCGTGGCGTAGCCCGCCAGCGTGCGCTGCAGCACCTGCAGGCCCAGTCCGTCGCTGTCCATGCCGCAGCCCGTGCCGTGCGTGAGGGCCACCACGCCATCGACGTTTGGAAAAGCGGCCAGCGCTTCGGGATGATTTTGCTTTGAGAAATGGTCGGCAATCGCCCGTGCCGCCGTGGCCGAGCAGTTGACCGACGACAGCACGCCGATGTAGTTGCGCGTGGCGACCCGGCCATCCTCACGCTGGTAGCCCATAAAAGTCGCCTCGCGGCGCGGCGCGTCAGGCTTGACGTCGGCACCAATGGCATAGTCGCGTGCAAAACTGCCCTTGGCCTCGCCCATCCACAGGTTGTGGGTGTGCACATGCTCGCCCGGCGCAATGGGTTTGCTCGCAAAGCCGATGATCTGGTTGTAGCGGCGCACGGGCTCGCCCACGGTGATGGCGCGGGCCGCGATTTTGTGGCCAGCCGGGATCAGGCCGCGCGTGGCGATGGATTCAACTTGCGTGCCGCCAACCACTTGGGTGCGCGCGATCAGCACATCGTCTGCGGCGTGAAGTCTGATAAATGGGGTCATAGGGTCTATGGAAGAGTTGATCCGTGCATTATCCAGACTTCAACAAATAGTGACAGCAGGGGCAGCCGCATCAAGGTTGAAGGCGGCTATGCTTACACGCCGGGCCTGGGCATGGAATGGGACTGGCCGGTGATCGGGGCACGGCAAATTGCTGATGTTCAAATCGAGTCTCCCGACTCAACGGGTAGGTGAGTGAAATCAATCCAATCAATTCAATCATTCAAGGAAAAACAATGAGACTCAAAGGAAAAACCGCCTTGGTCACCGCCGCCGGCCCGGGCATTGGCCGCGCCAGCGTGCTGGCCATGGCAGCCGAGGGCGCGCAGGTGCTGGCCACTGACGTGAACGTGAAGCTGCTGGAAAGCTACGCCGGCGTTGCCAACGTCACTACGGCCCGGCTGGACGTGATGGACAAGGCGGCCATCCACGCGTTGATCAACAGCCATGCGGCGTTTGACGTGCTGTTCAACTGCGCTGGCGTGGTGCACAACGGCACCATTCTGCAAGTCACCGATGAAGAGTGGGATTTCGCCTTCAATCTCAATGTGCGCGCACAGTATTGGATGATCCAGGCAGCACTGCCAAAGATGTTGGCCAACGGGGGTGGCAGCATCATCAACATGGCCAGCGTGTGCAGCAGCCTGAAGGGCTTGCCCAACCGCTCGGTCTATGGTGCCAGCAAGGGCGCGGTGGTGGGCCTGACCAAATCGGTGGCAGCAGACTTTGTGGCGCAGGGCATCCGCTGCAATGCGATTGCGCCCGGCACGGTAGACACGCCATCGCTGGGCGAGCGCATCAACGCTTACGCCGACCCTGCTGAAGCGCGCAAGAACTTTGTCGCGCGCCAGCCCATGGGTCGCCTGGCGCAGGCCCATGAAATCGCACCCATTGTGGTGTTTTTGGCCAGCGATGAATCGGCGTTTGCGACCGGGCAGTTGTTGTCGGTTGATGGTGGCATGACGATATGAACCAGCGCCCTGAATCGGTCGCAGCGTCGCTCGCCAAGTGGCCCGTGATGCTGGCCGCAAAATCGACGGGCTGATCTGCTGATACATTTCGGTGCAGGCGCAGCCACGCAAAATCGTCAAAACCTGGCGCCAGCCATATCAATAACCTCCCACTGAAAGGCAAGCATGAAACTCGTCCGTTACGGCACCGTCGGCAAAGAAAAACCCGGCCTGATTGATGCTGATGGCAAACTGCGCGACCTGAGCGCCGTCATCAAAGACATTGGCCCTGAACAGCTCAGTGAGGCCGTATTGGCGAAACTGCGCAAGCTCAAGACTGACAAACTGCCACTGGTCAGAGGCGCGCCGCGCATGGGCTGCCCGGTCGCCGGCGTTGGCAAGTTCATCGCCATTGGCCTGAACTACTCAGACCATGCGGCCGAATCGAACATGCCCATCCCCAAGGAGCCCATTGTCTTCATGAAAGCGATCAGTTGCATCCAGGGCCCCGACGACAACGTGATGCTGCCCAAGGGCTCGGTCAAGTCGGATTGGGAAGTGGAATTGGGCATTGTGATCGGCACCCGGGCGCGTTACGTGTCGCAAAAATCGGCGCTTGATTTTGTCGCCGGTTACTGCACCGTCAACGATGTGAGTGAGCGCGAATTCCAGATCGAGCGCGGCCCGCAGTGGGACAAGGGCAAGGGTTGCGACACCTTCGGCCCGATTGGCCCCTGGCTGGTCACCACCGACGAGATCACCAACCCGCAAAAGCTCGGCATGTGGCTCGACCTGAACGGCAAGCGCATGCAAACCGGCAACACCAAGACCATGATTTTCGGCGCGGCCAAAATCGTGAGTTACGTCAGCCAGTTCATGACGCTGATGCCGGGCGACGTCATCACCACTGGCACGCCCCCAGGTGTCGGCCTGGGCATGACGCCGCCGCTGTTCCTTAAAAAGGGCGACGTGATGACGCTGGGCATAGAGGGCCTGGGCGAGCAGCGCCAGTTGGTGGTGCCGTTCAAGTTGTGATTGCGATTTTGAAAATTTGAAAAAATTTGAGCCTATTCAACTGCTCAACTGCTCAACTGCTCAACTGCTTTAAAACTTGTATTGCTACTTAGTTTGTAGCTAGATACGTATACTGGACAAGGGCTATAGGCAAATTTGACTGGTTTTTCTGGTCAAATTGGCCTTTTTTCGTTCCCGACGGGGTGGGGCCGATTTTGTGAGGCGCCGACGCCTGAACCCCCGCACCGCGCCTGGTGCTCAACTGCCGCAGGCCCTTCGGGCAACCATTTGCAGTACTCAATCCCAGGGCCGCCGCGCAAACTCGCTGCGCTCAAACAAGCGCGGCTCTGTCGGTCCGCTGCGCGGCCCCCAGACCCTGGGATTTCCGTGCTTCAAGGCTGCGTCAGACGAGCGCCAGCTGCGGTGCGGGGGCTCAGGCTATGGTGGCACGGGTATGAGGTCTCGAATCTCTCGGTTTGGTAGTCGCACAAATTGATCTGGATGGGTGGCAAGAATTATGATCATGCGATGCTGACGATGCATTTATGAACGTCACCCTGCTTGGCGACATCGCTGGCCGAATGACGCAGGACTCTACTGACGCAGATAGAGTCACTGTGGCTGTGGCCTGTCTTCCGTCGGGGGCGACAGACTACATCAGGAAGCTGATACCAGTCACTTGTCCGAAGTGGTCGCAAGCCACAGACGCACACGTGAGACTTATCGTCAAACTGCTTCGGAAGGAGGCATTCGCTATCAGTGCGATGTCGGTGAGCAAAGCGACATCCGAATGGAATGTCTTCTGGTCCGAAGCTGCTGAAACTCATAGGCGCATTTCCGATGAGGCCAAAGGGTCAGTCAGCGTCTTGAAGGCCGCGACAATGGTCAAGTTTGCGCTTTATGGGCAGTGCTCGTCACTTGCAGTAGCTCATTCAATCAAAACAAACAAGTTTCCGCGGCCCGCTTCGAAGCATCGTGTCCTCCATGTTCGCGAGACTCACATTTACGACAAGGAAATCGAAGGGAACGAGAACGTAAAGGCATTCTCGGAGTTTTGGCAGGAACGGAACCGGCATCAGCCTCTTGTCAGCCTGTTCGGTGTAGAGCTAGAGACAGTAGGTATCAGCCACGAAACGGAACAGGGTGAACGATTGTTGTTGCTTGCCGATTATGCAGCTGGCATCGCACACGCGGCTCATAGCGTCGCCGACACCCTTTCTAAAAGTTCCGTCTCAAGAGACTGTGCGCAACGTGCTCATGCCGATCTCCGAGCAACTTCAGAATATACGGAAGTATCCGAAGACTTTGATTTCAGGTACCACGACATCTTTCCAGCTTTTGCTCCCGGCTTCGGAAAAGCACGTTAACCTGCACTCAAGTGCAACTCCAATAGCAACGCCCCTGCTGAGCTGATGTACCGTGCAGCCGTCGGGCCTTGCTGCTTCCATCCGCTTTGCGTGATATAGAAAACTCAGTTCAATATTGCCATATTTATAGCAGCTAATTGTGTCCATTTCCAAGTGAGCTTCCGGTTAATTCATCGGGAGATTTAGCTTTCATACTTCTTTCACTACTTGAAGCCTGAAACCCCGCATCGCGGCTGGCGCTCGTCTGCCGCAGCCTTGAAGCACGGAAATCTCAGGGTCTGGGGGCCGCGTAGCGGACCGACAGAGCCGCGTGCTGTTTGAGCGAAGCGAGTTCACGCGGCGGCCCTGGGATTGAGTACTGCAAATGGTCGCCCGGAGGGCCTGCGGCAGTTGAGCGGCAGGCGCGGTGCGGGGGTTCAGGCGGCGCGACCGGAGACAATTGCGTCTTTTATATAGCCTGATATCAAAAAGTCGCGACTTTTTGATATCAGGCTTCAGAATAGTCGGACGAATCGCTACTCCTGCTTGATCCCCGCCGCCTTGATGATCGGCCACCATTTTTGAATCTTGGCCTTGTGCAGCTTTCCAAGTGCCTCGGGCATTTGCTGGGCGCGCGGGTAAACCTCTTGCCCCAGATCGGGAAACTTGGCTTTCAGCGCGGGGTCTGCCAACGCTGCCATTACCGCGGCATTGAGCTTGGTGACGATGTCTTTGGGCGTGTTGGCAGGCACCCACAAGGCATGCCACCGGCTGAAGTAAAAGCCTGGCAAACCGGCTTCATCAACCGTCGGAATATCCGGCGCTGACGCCAGGCGGGTTTTGGCCGTCACAGCAAAGGCCTTGATCTTGCCGCCACGCACTTGCGGCAATGCGCTGGCCGGGTCGTCAATGATGAAGTCAAGGTCACCTGCCATCAGCGCCAGCATCGCCGGCGCGGCACCCCGGTAAGGAATGAACTGGAAGCGGGTGCCGGTGGCATTCTGGAAAAACACCCCGCCGACGTGCTGCGGGCTTCCCACGCCCGCCGTGCCTTCAGAGGCCTTGTCTGGATTGGCCTTGAGCCAGTCGATGAACCCTTTCAGGTCAGTCGCAGGCGTGGCGTTTTTGGCCACGACTACGTAAGCGTTGGATGTGACCAGTGCCACCGGTTCAAAATCTTTCAGCAGGTCATAGGTCAGGGGGTAAGCCGCCCCGTTGACCACATGGGTGCTCCAGTGCCCCATGCTCATCGTGTGGCCATCAGCTGCCGCCCGCGCCACGCGGCCTGTGCCTGTGCTGCCATTCGCGCCTGCCTGGTTCTCGACGATCACCGATTGCCCCAACGTGCCCGTCATGTGCTGTGCCAGCGAACGGGCAATCACGTCAGTCGGGCCGCCGGGTGCGAAGGGCACGACGATGGTTATTGGGCGGGTGGGGAAGCCCTGAGCGGCGGCGGGGAAAGTGCAGGTGATGGAGGCCAGGAAGGTAAGGGCAGCGAGGTATTTTTTCATCTCTTCCGATTCTGTATGGTTCTACGCTGGACTGTAACTGGGGAGCCCGGCGGGCCTTCCCCGAGCGCTGCCTTTCTGCGAGCATCGAGTTTAAAACCGAATGACCTGCAACCCCGGCACTCGTTCAAAATCGCGTGGATTGGCCGTGACCACCGGAATCTTGCGTAGCAAGCCCGTAGCCGCGATGAAC
>JANMVO010000007.1:0-4779 GCA_031392805.1 Rhodoferax sp.
AGAAACGCAGCCACATCGGCTGCATGCACGCCCACCGGCGAAGTGTGAAGAAAACGGAAAAAAGCCGAAGAAGACGCGTCAAAGACGATCTTTGGAAGAAGACGGAGTCAGAAGAAAACGCACGTTCACTCCGGCTGAATCACTGCACATTCAGCTTGGCGGCCACACTCATGGCAGTTCCGATTTAAAATGAATGGAAAACGTGTAGTACGAGCGTTATGCCGGGTCAAGTTTTCGATCCCCCTTCGACCCCTTTCGACCCCTTGTGCTTGAACCTTTCGTTCCGCCACTTCTGGGCGCTTCCAGGCGCCCATTTGCCTGTTTTTGCGAGTTTAGAGATGTAAAAGTGCCTGTAGCCCTTGTCCTGCATGCATAGTTAGCTTCTATAAATATAGCAACCGGGAGTCAACTGGTTTTGACACTTCACACGCCCTGACGGTTGTATCAATCGGTATTCACCCGATGTCCCGGGCAATAAGGCGGCAGCGCGGCGTAAGCTGAATCAACTGGACGCAGCAGCTAAGTTGCGGGAATTGGGTGCGCCTCCAGGCAATCAATTGGAAGCGCTGAGCGGTCATCGCAAAGGTCAGCACAGCATCCGCTTCAATGATCAGTTCCGCGTCTGTTTTGTCTGGACAGCTCCTGGCCCAACCGATGTTGAAAGCATGGCAATCTACGGATTTGCCACCCTGCTTGGAGTCTCTGCCTGTCACGGGGGACGTGCCCGTTTGAGCCCTGAGAAAGTGCGTGCCGCCCTTGGCGCGGGCAGGGCCCAGGCGCGCACAATGCAGCGGCTGGGAGTGATTGACTCTGCGGTGCTGGTGTATCTGGGGCATTTGATGCCGGTGCGCCCTCAAAACAGTGTGTTATTAATAAGCCGCACCACGCCCCAGGTTGATGTTGCCATGCAGGCAGGCCCGGTCATTGCGCCAGCTTGAACGAAGCCATATTCCAGTACATTTCCAGTACATGATCCGCTCCATCAATTCAACCACCCGGCAAGGCCTTGGCCATGGCCCCTCCACAATAAAAGTGGGTGCATCATTTGCCGATTTCTTTGCCTGTCCCCGCATTGACTGGTTCAATTTTTTACGTTACCCAGGAACTTTGACATGAAACTTTTGCGACCTTCGGTTTTCACTTTCACTCACTTGAGTGCCTCCCTTAGTGTTGGCGCTGCCCTGGCGCTGCTGACAAGCGCGCATGCGCAGGGCGTGATCAAAATCGGCGAGATCAACAGCTACAAGGCCCAGCCCGCCTCTTTGGAGCCGTACAAGACAGGCATGGACCTGGCGGTGGAAGAAATCAACGCGTCGGGCGGTGTCAACGGTAAAAAAATCGAGCTGATCACGCGCGACGACAACGCCAACCCGGGCGACGCGGTGCGGGTGGCCGAAGAGCTGGTTTCACGTGAGAAGATTGATGTGCTGGCCGGCACTTTCCTGTCCAACACCGGCTTGGCAGTCACCGATTTCGCCAAACAGAAGAAATTCTTTTTCCTTGCAGGTGAACCGCTGACCGACAAAATCATCTGGGGCAGCGGCAATAAATACACCTACCGACTGCGCCCTGGCACCCACATGCAGGCAGCCATGCTGGTGCCAGAAGCCGTCAAGCTCAAGAAAAAGCGCTGGGCTGTGGTGTACCCCAACTATGAGTATGGCCAATCGGCCGTAGCCGCTTTCAAGCAATTGCTCAAGGCGGCGCAGCCGGACGTGGAGTTTGTGGTCGAGCAGGCGCCGCCGCTCGGCAAGCTGGACGCCGGCAGCGTGGTGCAGGCGTTGGCCGATGCCAGGCCAGACGCGATTTTCAATGTGCTGTTCGGGGCCGATTTGTCCAAGTTTGTGCGCGAGGGCAACATCCGTGGCCTGTTTCAGGGCCGCGAGGTGGTCAGCGTGCTGACCGGTGAGCCAGAGTACCTGGACCCGCTGCGCGACGAAGCGCCGAACGGCTGGATCGTGACCGGCTACCCCTGGTATGGCATTCAAACGCCCGAGCACAAAGCCTTTTTCCTGGCCTATCACGGCAAATACAAGGATTACCCGCGGCTGGGTTCGGTGGTGGGCTACACCATGATCAAGTCCATCGCAGCGGGGCTTATAAAAGCCAAAAGCAGCGAGACCGACAAGCTGGTGGCTGCTTTCAAGGGGCTTCAGGTTGAGAGTCCGTTTGGCAAAATCACCTACCGCACTCAGGACAATCAATCCACCATGGGTGCGTTTGTTGGCAAAACCAAAAACCAGGGCGGCAAGGGCGTGATGGTAGATTACGTTTACCTTGACGGCGCCAAGTATTTGCCCGGCGACGCGGAGGTCAAGAAGTTGCGCGCACCTGAGTAGGCACACGCCCAGGCTTGCCCGCTGCATGTGTGGTTGCCACCCCCTTTGCAGGGGCGCTGCCAGCGGCCCGGCAGAGCCGGTGGCGCAGCGGTTTTGCAAGGGTGGCTTGCTTTGCATGCCCCGAGGAATCTTCAGTCACGCTAGCGTGAAATATTTTGATGAGCTTTTCTGGATTCATTGTTCAGCTTCTTAACGGTTTGGCGGGTGCGTCATCGCTGTTTCTGGTGGCAGCCGGGCTGTCGCTGATTTTCGGCGTGACGCGTATCGTCAATTTCGCCCATGGCTCGTTCTTCATGGTCGGCATCTACATCGCCTACACGCTGGTGGACCGCCTGGGTGCCACGCTCGGATTTTGGCCTGCGTTGCTGTTGGCGGCAGTGGCCGTTGGTGTGCTCGGTGCCTTGATTGAAGTCCTGCTGCTGCGGCGCATTTACAAGGCACCGGAGCTGTTTCAGTTACTTGCCACATTCGCGCTGGTGCTGGTGATCAAGGACGCCGTGCTGTGGTTGTGGGGACCCGACGAGCTGCTGGGGCCGCGCGCGCCGGGGCTCGAAGGCGCAGTCGAGATTCTGGGGCGGCAGTTTCCCGCTTACGATCTGTTTTTAATCGTTGTGGGGCCGGTGGTGTTGGGTCTGCTCTGGCTCCTGCTTACGCGCACCCGCTGGGGCACGCTGGTGCGCGCTGCCACGCAAGACCGCGAGATGGTGAGCGCGCTGGGGGTGAACCAGGCCTGGCTTTTCACGCTCGTGTTTGCACTGGGGTCGCTGCTGGCGGGGCTGGGGGGCGCCTTGCAGTTGCCCCGTGAACCCGCCACGCTGGAGATGGACCTCAACACCATTGGCGCTGCCTTTGTGGTGGTGGTGGTGGGCGGCATGGGCTCGATCCCAGGCGCTTACGTGGCTGCGCTGCTGATCGCCGAGATCAAGGCAGTGTGCAACTGGCTGGGTGTGGTGGACATCATGGGCTTGCGTATTTCGTTTTCAAAACTGACGTTGGTGGTCGAGTTTTTGGTGATGGCAATGGTGCTGGTGGCACGCCCCTGGGGATTGCTGGGGCGACCCCAGGCCCCGAGCCGCTACGTGGGCATGCAGGAAGAGCCACTGCGGCGTTCGGGCAAGCCCTACCTCATCACGGTGGCAGCGCTGGGCCTGTTGCTGCTGTCGCTGCCAATGGTCACAGTGCAATCGCCTTACACCCTTGTGTTGATGATTGATTTGCTGGTGGCGGCGCTGTTTGCAGCCAGCCTGCACTTCATCATGGGGCCGGCAGGCATGCATTCGTTCGGCCATGCCGCCTACTTTGGCCTGGGGGCTTATGGTGCCGCGCTTTTTGTGCGTACCACGGGCCTGTCGATGGCGTCTGCGTTACTGGTTGCGCCCCTGGTCGCCGCCTTGGGGGCGCTCGTTTACGGTTGGTTCGCCGTGCGTCTGTCGGGCGTTTATCTGGCCATGTTGACGCTGGCTTTTGCCCAGATCACGTGGGCCATCACCTTCCAGTGGGACCAGTTTACGGGCGGCAGCAATGGCCTGACCGGGGTGTGGCCGCCTGAATGGCTGTCCGGCAAGGGCAGCTATTACTACCTGACGCTGGCGCTGGTGGCGGCGGGCGTCCTGTGCTTGCGCCGGGTGTTGTTCTCGCCGTTTGGCTACAGCCTGCGTGCCGGGCGGGATTCCATACTGCGCGCTGACGCCATCGGCATCCACGTCAAGCGCGTGCAGTGGCTGGCTTTCATCATTGCCGGTGCGGCGGCGGGTCTGGCGGGTGCACTGTATGCCTTTTCCAAAGGCAGTATTTCACCTGACACCTTGAGTGTGGGACGCTCGGTGGATGGCCTGGTGATGGTGCTGTTGGGGGGCATTCAGACCTTAGCCGGGCCGGTGGTCGGTGCGGTGGCCTTCACCTGGCTGCACGACACGGTGGCGCGCAACACCGACTACTGGCGCGCCATGCTGGGTGCCATCATCCTGCTGCTGGTACTGCTGTTCCCGCAGGGGATCGCCGGTTTTGCAAGGCAGTTTGCCGACCGCAGGCGTGAAGCCAGGGGGGTCAGGGCATGACGACCGCAATGCCCCCCCTGCTGGAAGTCTCTGGCCTGGGCAAAGCCTTTGGCGGCGTCAAGGCGGTGGATGGCATTGGGTTTGAACTGGCACCGGGTGAACTGTTGGCCTTGATCGGCCCCAATGGCGCTGGCAAGTCCACCACCTTCAACATGGTCAATGGGCAGCTCAAGGCGGATGCCGGTTCCATCCGGCTCAACGGTCAGGAACTGGTGGGCCGGAACCCGCGCGACATCTGGCGCCTGGGGGTGGGCCGCACATTCCAGATTGCCGAGACCTTTGCGTCTTTGACCGTGGTGGAGAACGTGCAAATGGCACTGCTGTCGCACGGCCGCAAACTGTTCTCCATGTGGCAGCGCGCCGCCAACTACAAGCGCGATGAA
>JANMVO010000058.1:0-1581 GCA_031392805.1 Rhodoferax sp.
GGCTATTCGCACCAGTGCGCTTGAGGCCGCGCTCGTCAACGGTACCGCCGCCCACGCCCTTGATTACGATGATTTCAGCGGCATCATGGGCGGGCACCATACGGTGCCACTGCTGCCCCCCCTTTTTGCTTTGGCAGAGGAGCACGCGTTCTCTGGCGCAAAGGTTCTGCTGGCATATGTTGTCGGCGTCGAAGTCGAGATCCGCATGGCACGCGCGCTCGGCTTTCACCACTACGACAAAGGCTGGCATCCCACCTCAACCCTCGGAACCTTCGGTGCCGCCGCTGCAGTAGCCCACCTGCTTGAGCTTGACTTGGCGCAGACGACCACGGCGCTGTCCATTGCAGCGTCCATGGCGGCAGGCATCAAGGCCAACTTCGGAACCATGGTCAAGCCCCTGCACGCCGGGCAGTGCGCGCGCAATGGGCTGCTGTCGGCGCTGCTCGCGCAAGGGGGCTTTGACGCCAATCCATTCGCGCTTGAACACTCGCAGGGTTTCCTGAACGTGTTCAACGGCCCCGGCACCTTTGATGTCTGCAAACTGTTCGAGGACTGGGCGTCGCCACTGGAAATCGAGGGCGCCACCATCGCCCTCAAGCAGTTTCCATGCTGTGGCAGCACCCATCCTGCCATCACCATGATGCTTCGGCTGGTGCGAGAAGAGAAAATTACCGCTGGCGACGTGGAGAGAATCGAAATCCTGCCGCACGGCCGCCGTCTTCGCCACACGAATACGCCTTACCCTCAGTCATCACTGGAAGCCAAATTCAGCGTCCAGTATGTATGCGCACGCGCACTTCTCAGTGGCACGGTGCGGCTGCGCGATTTCGAAGGAGAGGCCTATGCGGAACCCGAAATCCGCAGACTGCTCAAGATCACCGAGGCGCGGCCCCATCCGGACATGCTTGACGACGCACCCCAGCAATGGGGCGCCGAGGTCATCGTCTGGCTCAAGAGCGGGCGTATGCTTTCGCGGCGCGTCGATCAGCTGGTGGGCCGCGGCGGCGACTCGCCCATGACGCGTGATGAAATGTGGGACAAGTTCGAAGACTGCGCCCAGCGTGCCCTTCCGCGCCAGCGCCTGCCGGCGTTGTTCGACCTGCTGCGAGACGTGGAAACCATCCCGGATATCAATTTGCTGACGCAATTGCTTGTGGCCGACCCGGTGTAAAGCGGTTCTGTCGCGTTAGCCACTGATGAACGTGATTTTGGCGGGGACGAGTGCCAGTCCCTCAAACTGGACGGATTTTCCCTGCCAATGCATAAAATTGACCGGCAAAAGACAGGTCGATGCAGCCTTCCAGCAGGAGCTGACCTTTGCGAATCATATGCATCAATTCGATGCTGGCCAGTACACATTTGGCGGCTCGAAATGACTTTTCGGGAACACCGTTGGCCTGCATGGCTTTGTCAAAGAAGCGCAGGGCTGCGGCCTTGTCGCCCTTGGCGGTCAAGAAGAAGTCAACCGTTTTGCCCTGCTTGTCTACCGCGCGGTAGAGATACTTCCAGTCGCCTTTGACTTTGATATAGGTTTCGTCCATGCGCCAGCTCCCGCCCACCGGTCACTTGTACTTATGAAAT
>JANMVO010000059.1:0-2930 GCA_031392805.1 Rhodoferax sp.
GATGGCATGCGCATGAGCGCGGCCATGTCGTTCTACGGCATCCTCAGTCTGGCGCCCTTGCTGGTGTTGCTGGTCGCTGTGTTGGGCTGGTGGCTGGACCGCAGCTATATCGAGACCAGCCTGGTCAATCAGATTCGCAGCGTTGTCGGCGCTCAGGGCGCGCAGGTGGTGCAGCAGGCGATATCCAGCGCACAACAGCCGTCGCAAGGCATCACCGCGTCCGTGTTCGCGTTTGTACTTTTGCTCTCCGGTGCCACCGGTGTGTTTGCCGAGCTGCAAAATGCGTTCGAGCGCCTGTGGCGCAAGGGCAGCGGCGAGGTGCTGCAACAAAAATGGTGGCATGGCGCGTCGTTGCGGCTGCGCGGTGTCGCCTATATTCTGGCCATCGGATTTCTGCTGCTGGTGTCGCTGGCGGTGTCAACTTTTTTGGGCCTTTTGACCGGATGGGCAGGCAGCTATTGGCCATTCGAAAAAATTGCCTTTGCCATCAATGAGCTGGTCTCGCTTGGGTTTAGCGTCGGACTGTTTGTAGCCCTGATGAGGATGAGCACGGGACCAAAACCGGCCTTGCGCTACCTGGTGATGGGTGCCACTGCGGGTGCCATTTTGTTTGCCCTCGGCAAGCACCTGATGGCAATGTACCTGTCCACTGCAGCGGTGGTGTCGGCCTACGGCGCAGCCGGTTCGCTGGTGGTGATTTTGATGTGGATTTACTTCTCCTCGGCGGTTCTGTTGCTGTCCGCCAGCGTGGCGCGTGCCTGGGCGGATGAGGCAGAAAAACAGAACACTATTATATAAATAGCTTACTATGTATAGTCTACGCTGGCTAGAGGCTGTTTTTATCGACAAAACCGGGAAAAATGGCACCGCAGCAGCGTCAAAACTCCTCAGGCCGTTGACTCATCCAGCGGCTCGTCATCTTCCAGATGCAGCGTGTCGGCCCAGCCGACCAAACTCAGTCCGTCAGGCGTCCACAGCAGGCGGTTGATGGCGGCGTTGCCCAGGTTCCAGGTGCGCGGGGCCTGAATTTCCTGGCGCGTCGCGGCGCGGTACAGCACGTCCATCACGCCGCCGTGCGCCACCAGCACGATTTGCTCGCCGGGGTGCTGGGCTGCCAGCGTGTGCGTGGTCTGGGTGATGCGCTCGCGAAAGCCCAGCAGCGACTCACCACCTTCGGGCTCAAACGCGGGTTCGCGCTTGCGCCAGCGCATGGCCTGCTCAGGCCAGCTGGCTTCAATTTCCAGAAAGGTCTTGCCTTCAAACATGCCAAAACCGCGCTCGCGCAGGCCCTCAACGCTGTGCACCGCCAACCCGATGGCGTTGGAGATCGACAAAGCCGTGTCCCAGGCGCGCAGCAGGTCACTGGCATAGATGGCTTGAATTGGCTCGCCCGCCAGCGCCAGGGCCAGACGTTGCGCCTGCCAGCGGCCTGTCGCATTGAGTCCGATGTCGAGCTGGCCCTGGATGCGCGTGTCCACGTTCCAGGCGGTTTCGCCATGGCGGATGGCAATGATGCGGGTGGGCTCGGGGAAAGTGGCTGGCATGGCTTGCCCGGATACGGCTAAAAAAAAGCAGGATGATACTAAATATATAGCACAAAACTAAGTAATGACGCGGGCTAAAGACCTATTTGACGGTGAAAACCCGGCTAAAACCAGTCAAATCCTTAGCACTTGCAAACCCGCCAGCGTCGGTGTGGTGAACGCTTCGGAATCAAACGCCAGGTCGCCATCGGGGCTGGCCTCGCCGGTGGCCTTGAGGCCTTCAAAGTCGTAACGCTTGCGATCCATCAGGTGCGACGGCACGACGTTTTGCAGCGCGCTGAACATGCTCTCGATGCGCCCCGGATGCTTCCTTTCCCACTCGTGCAGCATGCTGCCGACCTGCTTGCGCTGCAGATTCTGCTGGCTGCCGCACAGCGTGCAGGGGATGATGGGAAATGCGCGGTGCGCCGCCCAGCGCGTGAGGTCTTTCTCGGCCACGTAGGCCATCGGGCGGATCACAATGTGTTTCCCGTCGTCGCTTGCCAGCTTGGGTGGCATGCCTTTCAATTTGCCGGCAAAGAACATGTTGAGGAAGAAGGTTTGCAGCATGTCGTCGCGGTGGTGGCCCAGCGCAATCTTGGTGGCACCCAGCTCGCTGGCCACGCGGTACAAAATGCCGCGGCGCAGGCGGCTGCACAGGCCGCAGGTGGTCTTGCCTTCGGGGATCACGCGCTTCACGATGGAATAAGTGTCCTGGTTTTCGATGTGAAAGGGCACACCCAGCGCAGTCAGGTAGGTCGGCAGCACGTCGGCCGGAAAGCCGGGCTGCTTTTGATCCAGATTGACGGCGATCAGGTCAAAATGAATCGGCGCACGGCTTTTCAACTTGAGCAGAATGTCGAGCATGGCATAGCTGTCTTTGCCGCCGCTCACGCAGACCATGACCTTATCGCCTTGCGCGATCATGTTGAATTCGACAATCGCCTGGCCGACCTGGCGGCACAGACGCTTTTCGAGTTTGTTGACCTCAAAGGCGGCACGTGGCGCCGCGTCGCGCTCGATCTTCAGGCCATTCCCCGAGCCCTGTAAGCTGGTCAGGCTGGTCAGGCTGGCGGTCACTGCCACATCATCAACAGGCAGCTCTGGTTTCAACGCAACGACACTCATGGTTTCACCTTGAAAATTTCAACACCCACCGCATCGCAATCCGGATACACGTCGGGCTTTTCGGTTGAGACACGCACGGCCTGCACTTTGGGGTGGGCCAGCAGCACTTCGCCAATCTCATCACACAGGGTTTCCTGAAGATGAATGTGCCCGCGTGAAATGCGCCTGGCGATGGTGCTGCGGATAAAGTCGTAATCCACCACCTCAGCGAGCTCATCCTGCGTCGGTGTGGACACGGCCAGCGGCACATACAGGTCGATATTGATCACGATCCGCTGC
>JANMVO010000063.1:0-2035 GCA_031392805.1 Rhodoferax sp.
TTCGCTGCCGGTGACGATCATGCAGCCAATGCTTGGGTCTGCATCAAAGGCCTTGAGCGCCGCACCCAACTCGACCATCAACTGGTCGTTCAGGGCATTGAGCTGCTTGGGGCGGTTCAGCGTGACGATGCCGACTTTGCCAGCCTCGGTGCGCACTTCGATCATCGCGCTGGTTTTTTGCTCATCATTCATCATGTTCTCCGATTTTCAAGTAAAACAAAGACTATAACGAACCGCGCGAGAATCAGTTTTCCAAAGTGTTCACAGAATCTCGCGCGGCAAAAACATTAACCGACCGATCAGTCGGGAGATGGTAAATTCTCATCATTGAATGAAAGACACCAAATGACTGACTCCACCGTTTTGTATTCCGACCTCGGCAGCGTGGCAATGGTCACGCTCAACCGGCCCCAGGCCTTGAACAGTTTCAACCGCCAACTGCACCATGATTTGTGGGCTGCGCTGGACCAGGCTGAGGCCAACCCGGCCATCCGTGCGCTGGTGATCACGGGTTCCGGGCGCGGGTTTTGCGCCGGGGCTGATCTGGCGGAATTTGATTTTGAACCCGGTGACAACGCCATAGCCCGCGCCGACCCCGGCCCGGTGATCGATGAGGCCTTCAATCCGACCGCACGACGCCTGCAAAATCTGCGCATGCCCACGGTGGCCGCCGTAAATGGCGTGGCCGCCGGTGCCGGAGCTTCATTTGCCATGGGCTGCGATATCGTCATTGCCTCGCCCAGCGCCAGTTTTATTCAGGCATTCAGCAAGATTGGGCTGATTCCGGATGCGGGCAGCACCTGGCAATTGACGCAGCGTCTCGGTCTGGCACGCGCCATGGCGCTGGCCATGACGGGCGACAAACTTGGCGCGCTCCAAGCCAAAGAGTGGGGCATGATTTGGGACGTGGCCGACGACTGCGTGGCCGCCGCCACCGAAATGGCACTGCGCCTGGCGGCAATGCCCACCCAAGCCCTGGTGGCCACACGCCATCTTCTGCGCGACAGCGCCACGCGTACCTTCAACCAGCAGCTCGATGCCGAGCGCGATGCCCAGTCGGCCATGGGCAGGACGCATGACTATTTTGAGGGTGTGATGGCGTTTCGCCAGAAGCGCGCACCACAGTTCAAGGGGGAATAGGCTTGGCTGGCCATCACTCTGGGACGGTAGCCGGGATTGCGCAAGACCGTGATCCAGGCACTCCGGCGCACCACCTGGCAAAGCGTGTGGGGGCATCCATGTTCGCGGCGGACCGCGCCTCGCGCGACTTCATGCAGATGGAACTTGTGGCGTGCGAGCCGGGCCGTGCCGTGATGCGCATGACGGTGCGCGCAGAACAGCTCAATGGCCACAAAATTTGCCATGGTGGCTTCATTTTTACGCTGGCCGATTCCACTTTTGCCTTTGCCTGCAACAGCCATAACAAAATGGCAGTGGCGGCCAGCGCCAGCATTGAGTTTCTGAAGGCCGGTCACTTGGGTGATGTGCTGACCTGTGACGCTGTACAGCAAACCCTGCAAGGGCGGCACGGCATTTACGACATGCGTGTGACCAACCAGCGCGGCGAGGTGGTCGCGATGTTTCGCGGCAAGAGTGCTCAAATTGCGGGCACTGTGGTCCCTGAGTAACTTGTCAGATCCCGGGCGCGGAGCGTTTAGGATCTGACAAGTTCTTCCAGGTCAATTCAGACCACACGTCGTGACATCCGAGTGATAGCCAAAACCTGAACATTTCACTTAACTGCCATGATGACCTCGTCGAATTTCCCGCTAGAGCCAATTGAAAAAGCCAGTGTCGACGAGCTGCGCGCGCTGCAACTCAAGCGGCTCAAAGCCACGCTGCAACATGCCTACGACAACTCCCCGGTCTATCGCGCCAAGTTTGCGCTGGCGGGCGTGCACCCGAATGATTGCAAGTCGCTGTCGGACCTGTCGAAGTTCCCTTTTACCTCCAAAAAGGATTTGCGCGACAGTTACCCATTTGGCATGTTCGCCGTGCCTCGCGAACAGTGCGCCCGCATTCACGCGTCCAGCGG
>JANMVO010000119.1:0-12917 GCA_031392805.1 Rhodoferax sp.
CTTGCGATCACAATAGCGCCGCGCCAGCGTCTCCACCAGAGCCTGCCGGATACCGGCAAACTGGTGCACATGCTGGTGCCCGTCCACATGGTCGGGGGCGGCCTTCCACTGCCCTTCAAAAGCGTCAAGCTGGCGCTCGATTACGGTGCGCGCCGCAGCCTGGTTGAAACCACCCAACAACGCTTTGAGCATGGCGCCAGCGAGCGGCATGCCGTGCCCGGCTGAAACCGCAAAGTCACTGGTCCAGTCCAGATGCAGGCCGACGTCGAGGCGACCGCGCAGATCGTGGAGCAAGGGCGCGTCCTGCGTCCAGCGCTTTGATAACACCATCACACTGGTGGCACTGATGCGCCCCATCATCGCCAGCCGGGCGATGCCTTGCGAAGCCGCCTCGTGCACCGCGAAATCGTCGGCGCATACCACGAGTTGTTTCATCGCACCTGGGGCGGCAGAGTCAAAGGATTCGATGGCTTTTTGCTGGTCCATGCAGCAAGATTATGCGGGTGCATCAACCTGCTCAACACGCGTACCACCCTGAAGCAGCGTCAACCGTCGGCGGCGCGCAGAAATACTGACAAAAAATGGCAATAGCCCTTGTATTATGGACATAGTATGCTACTATTTTAATAGTTAGTGGCGTGCTGGCTTCGTTCTGTCGGGCAGGCGTCAGGCGCATTCTTGATCACAGTGCGCAAAGTGCCTGGGCCAAGCTTGACGCCAGTGCGGCGTTCGAAGCTCAGATTGGCAGGTTTACAAACCCAGCATCAGTTGCAGATTTTGCACCGCCGCCCCGCTGGCACCCTTGCCCAGGTTGTCCAGCCGCGCAATCAGCACCGCGTGATGGAATCCGTCGCCGGCACCCTGGTTGGCAAAGACCCGGAGCTCCATTTTGTTGGTGTTCACCAGAGCCAGCGGGTCAATCTTGTCCAGGGTGGCAGATTCCACGCTCACCCACTCGCTGTCGGCGTAATGCTTTGCCAGTGCGTCATGCAGGTCTTTCGCCCTGGGACGGCCTGGCAACAAGTCCAGATCCAGCGGCAACTGCACCAGCATGCCCTGGCTGAAATTGCCAACTGAGGGTATGAACACCGGGCGCCGGCTCAAACCCGTGTACATCATGATCTCGGGCAGGTGCTTATGCTTCAGGCCCAATGCATAGACTTCAAAGGCTGGAGCAGCGCTTTTTTCATAAGCCTCTATCATGGAGCGGCCACCGCCGGAGTAGCCGCTCACGGCGGGCAAGGTCAAAGGATGATCGCGCGCAATCAACCCGGCATCCACCAGTGGGCGAATCAGCGCAATGGCTCCTGTGGCGTAACAACCGGGGTTGGCGACACGTTGCGCGTTGCGCACAGCGTCTTTTTGTCCTGCCGCCAGCTCAGGAAAACCAAACACCCAGCCGGGTGCCGTGCGGTGCGCCGTTGATGCATCAATGATTTTTGGGCCTATTTTGCCGCCAGCCCTTGCAATATCATCAATCATTGCTACTGATTGAATAGCGGCCTCATCATGCAGGCAGAGCACAACCAGATCGACCTGGGCCATCAGCGCGCGCTTGGCAGCCACGTCTTTGCGCAACTCGGGCGCAATGCTGACCAACTCAATGGCCGACATGGCTTGCAGGTGCTCGCGAATTTGCAGGCCGGTTGTGCCGGCTTCTCCGTCAATGAATACTTTGGGCATGAAGAATCTCCGTCAATCTGTGCCAAATTGCACTCGGCGTAGCGCTGTAAGCTGCGGTAAATATTTGTGCGTTGCAACATGATACATTCAGCGGCTGCATTGTCCAGCGCCTGCCTCCAGAGCCCATTGCGTGCCAGGGCCAGGTGAAAACTTTCCATTCCTGAGAGAGACCTCATGAAAATTCACGAGTACCAAGGCAAGGAAATCTTGCGTCAATTCGGCGTGCCGGTGCCGCGCGGCATCCCGGCGTTCACCGTGCAGGAAGCGGTTGAAGCCGCCCAAAAACTCGGTGGCCCAGTCTGGGTGGTCAAAGCGCAAATCCATGCCGGTGGCCGCGGCAAAGGCGGGGGCGTCAAAGTGGCGCGCTCGATTGACGAGGTGAAAAAGCTGGCCGGTGAAATTCTGGGCATGCAACTGGTCACGCACCAGACCGGTCCTCTCGGCCAAAAAGTGCGGCGTCTGCTGATTGAAGATGGCGCTGACATCAAAAAAGAATATTACGTGTCGGCTGTGACTGACCGTGCCACGCAAAGAGTGGCCTTCATTGTCTCCAGCGAAGGCGGCATGAATATTGAAGAAGTGGCCCATGCCACGCCTGAGAAAATCATCACAGAGATTGTCGATCCGGCCCTCGGTGTGACGGACGCACAAGCAAAAAAACTGGCGGACAGCATTGGCGTTCCGGCGGCCTCCACAGCCCAGGCGGTGGATGTGTTCAAGAAACTGTACAAGGTGTACATGGACACCGACGCGTCGCTGGTCGAGATCAACCCGCTGATTCTTGAAGGCTCCGTCGATGGCAAGCCGGGCAATATCAAAGCGCTGGACGCCAAGTTCAACTTCGATGCCAACGCGTTGTTCCGCCATCCCGAAATTGTGGCGTTTCGCGACCTGGACGAAGAAGACCCGGCCGAAGTGGAAGCCAGCAAGTTCGATTTGGCCTACATCAGCCTGGACGGCAACATTGGGTGCCTGGTCAATGGCGCGGGCCTGGCAATGGCGACCATGGACACCATCAAACTGTTTGGCGCAGAGCCCGCCAATTTTCTGGACGTTGGCGGCGGCGCCACCCCAGAGAAGGTAACCGAAGCCTTCAAAATCATGCTGAAGAACAAAAAGGTCAAAGCCATTTTGGTCAACATCTTTGGTGGCATCATGAAGTGCGACACGATTGCCACAGGGGTGATCACCGCCTGTAAGGCCACCAACCTCAGCGTGCCGTTGGTGGTGCGTATGAAAGGCACCAACGAAGAGCTGGGCAAGAAGTTGCTGGCCGAGTCGGGGTTGCCGATCATCAGCGCTGACACCATGGCCGAAGCGGCTCAAAAGGTTGTGGCTGCGGTCCATTGACGTGCAGGTTATGCGTTCGACGTCCGGCGTTGAGCGTGAAAACCAGTCGCCATTCACATCCAGTCCCACGCTGAACCAAGGAATTCACCATGTCCATCCTGATCAACAAAAACACACGCGTCATCACACAAGGCATTACCGGCAAGACCGGCCAGTTTCACACCGAAAAATGCCAGCAATACGCCAACGGCAAAAACTGCTTTGTCGCGGGTGTGAACCCAAAAAAGGCCGGCGAGAAGATTTTTGACATTCCGATTTACGCCTCGGTCAAAGAAGCTGCGACGCGAACGGGTGCCACGGTTTCCGTTATCTATGTGCCACCGGCGGGTGCCGCCGCAGCCATTTGGGAAGCTGTTGAAGCCGATCTTGATCTAACCATCTGCATCACCGAAGGCATCCCCGTGCGCGACATGCTTGAAGTGCGCAACAGGATGCGTGCCAAGGTCGCGGCTGGCGGCAAAGAAACCCTGCTGCTGGGCCCCAACTGCCCGGGCCTGATCACGCCCGAAGAGATCAAGATCGGCATCATGCCAGGCCATATTCACCGCAAGGGCCGCATTGGCGTGGTCAGCCGCTCCGGTACGCTGACGTATGAAGCGGTGGGTCAATTGACCGAGATCGGTCTGGGGCAATCCAGCGCAGTGGGCATTGGCGGCGACCCGATCAACGGCCTGAAGCACATTGACATCATGCGGCTTTTCAATGACGATCCCGAGACCGATGCCGTCATCATGATCGGTGAAATTGGCGGCCCAGACGAAGCTGAAGCGGCGCGCTGGAGCAAGGCCAATATGAAAAAACCCATCGTTGGTTTCATTGCCGGTGTGACAGCACCTGCTGGCAAGCGCATGGGCCATGCGGGTGCGCTGATTTCGGGTGGCGCGGACACCGCAGACGCAAAACTGGCCATTATGGAAGAGTGCGGTTTCAAGGTAACCCGCAACCCGTCCGAAATGGCCAAGCTGCTCAAGGCTTTGCTGTAAGCACAAATACGGATTGCCGGTTGGCGCGGGGCCTCTAAACTGTTGCTAAATCATGGTTGCGCGATAGCGCTTGATTTCGGCAACATTGAGATATTCACAAACGGGAGACACGTGGATGGAACTTCTGCAACAGTTTCAAACTGCCGAGTTCTGGATTGGTTTGGTGAAAATAATCTGGATCAACATTATTTTGTCGGGTGACAACGCGGTTGTCATTGCTCTGGCTGCAAGGTCTTTGCCACCAGCCCAGCAGAGAAAGGCAATCTTCTGGGGCACCGCAGCGGCGGTGATTTTGCGCATCGCGTTGACCGTGGTCGCTGCCAAACTGCTGGAGTTGCCTTACCTGCAAATTGTGGGAGGCTTGCTGCTGCTGTGGATTGGCGTGCAACTACTGGGCGATGACGATGGCGGCGAGGGTGAGGAGAAGCACCACGGCAGCCTGATGTCTGCCATCCGCACCATATTGATCGCCGACTTGATTATGAGCCTCGACAACGTGATCGGTGTTGCTGCGGCGGCCAATGGCAATACCACGCTGCTGATCATTGGCTTGGCGATTGCCATCCCGATCGTGATTTTCGGCAGCACGCTGATGATCAAGCTTATGGAGCGCTTTCCCGTCATCATCACCGTTGGCGCCGGCTTGATCGGCTGGGTTGCAGGTGAGGCTATCGTCAGCGACAAGGTGCTCAGGGGCTGGTTCCCCGAGCACTCATTTCAATTTTATCTTGCGGCCGCAGTGGGAGCCGCTTTGGTTATCGCGGTGGGCAAATTTGTTCAGCGGCGCAATCGTGCTCAAATTTCTGTGGCTTGAATGGCCTGCGCAACACGCTGCGAGGCACCTGCCTTGATTTGCAAAAAAACCACAAGCCGGCTGGAACAAGCTGCTTGTCGACCGTTACCGTGTTGGCTGACGGCAACTATTTACAGTTCACACCAAAGCAAAGTTGCGCTTTGGTGTGAGGTTTGCTAGCCAAAAGCGGGCTGGCGATTTCGGTTCGGGCAGGACGTGGCAACATTTTTATCAACCAGGAAGGCGCAGTTCTGGCGTACCGATTGGTTCACAGGCCTGTTGGTTGTGGCCGCTGTTTTTGTTTTTCACAAAACGGCGAATTTCATTGACTCTCTTGAGCGTCGCTTTTACGATTTTGCAAGCACCAGTACAGCGCGCCAGCCATCGGCGCGGATTGCGGTTATAGCCATTGACGATCAGAGCATTGCCAACATTGGGCGCTGGCCTTGGCCTCGCGATGTCCATGCCAAACTGATTGATCAGCTATCTGCGGCCAAGGCCAAGACAATCGTTCACACAGCTTTCTTCTTTGAACCACAGGTTGACCGGGGCCTTGGGTATATCCGCAAGATGAAAGACGTGCTTGCAAGCCCGGCCACCCTGCTGTCAGCCGATTCCTCCGCTGGACAAGCGAGTACTAACGAGCAGCTCGCCAAAGTGATCAGCGAGGCCGAAGTGGCGCTGGATACGGATGCGATTCTCGCCAGCAGCATCAGGAATGCCGGCAATGTGCTTTTGCCTTCGGTTTTCACTCTGGGGGTGGCGCTCGGGAAGGCTGATACGCCACTGCCAGCCTACGCCCTCACCAGCGCGCTGGATGAAAGCGCCGGCTATTCTGTGTCTGCGAGCAAAGGGCAGCAGCCAATTGAATTATTGGGCACGGCTGCGGCTGGCATCGCCCACTTGAATCAGTTGCAGGATGTAGACGGTGCCGTCAGACAGGAGCCTCTGCTGGTCAACTACTACGGCAAAGCAGTGCCGTCCATGGCGCTTCTGGCAGCAGTCAAAAGTCTCAATCTGCTCCCTGCAGATATCAAGCTGAATTCAGGCGATTCGGTGCAAATCGGAAAACTGCGGGTCAAAACCGATGAACGGGCACTCATGCTTCCACAGTTTTACAAAACCCGGGATGGCAGGCCAGCGTTTATTGTGGACTCCTTCTACGACGTTTTGAACGGGAAAATTCCGGCCGCCAAGTACGCCGACAAGATTGTCATCATAGGCGCCACGGCGGCTGGTGTGGGCACGCTGTTTCCGGTGCCCGGCAATCCAGGTTTGTCGCCTGCGGAAGCCATTGCGCACATCACCTCCAGCATTCTCAGCGAGCATTTCATTGTGCAGCCGGTCTGGGGGGAATGGGCCGTCTTTGCTGCGTTTCTTCTGGTGGCAGCCTATGTGATGGCGGCGCTGCCCAGACTCTCGGCTGGGGCGGCGGCTGCCATTACGCTGGTATTGCTCATTCTGATTTTGAGCACTGAATATGGTTTGCTGGCTGGCACTGCCGTGTGGCTCCCGCTAGTGTTCCCGGCTGCGGTGCTGGTGTTTGGCCACCTGGCCTTGACCACCAAGCGTTTTCTGATGACCGAAGCGGGCAAGCTCAAATCGGATGAAGAGTCGGCAGAGACAAGCCGGATGATGGGGCTTGCGTTACAGGGCCAGGGCCAGCTTGACATGGCGTTTGACCGCTTTCGCCGGGTTCCTGTGAACGAGGCGGTCATGGGCAACCTGTACAGCCTGGCGCTTGATTTTGAGCGCAAACGCCAGTTCAACAAGGCAGAAGCGGTGTACCAGCACATGGCGGCCCATGACGCAAACTACAAAGATATAAAGACCAAGCTTAATCGGGCCAGGTCCCTGTCCGAGACCGTCATGCTTGGCGGCGGTGGTGCGCACCCCGGGGGAGTCATGCTTCTAGACGGCGGCGCGGTTGAAAAGCCGATGTTGGGGCGTTACCAGATTGAGAAGGAACTTGGCAAAGGCGCGATGGGGGCGGTGTACTTGGGTAAAGATCCAAAGATTGGCCGTGTTGTTGCCATCAAGACCATGGCATTGAGCGAAGTGTTCGATGGCGAAGATTTGATTGACGCCCGTGCGCGGTTTTTTCGCGAAGCAGAGACAGCGGGCCGTTTGCAGCACCAGAATATCGTCACAATTTTTGATGCCGGTGAAGAGCACGACTTGGCCTATATCGCGATGGAGTTCTTGAAGGGCAAGGACCTGGTTGACGCTTGCAGGGACACTCATCTACTTCCAGTCTCGAAAGTGGCCTCCATTGTGGCGAGGGTCGCTGAGGCTTTGGCTTATGCGCACAAGCAAAACGTAGTGCATCGCGACATCAAACCTGCCAACATCATGTACGAGATGAGCACGGACACGGTCAAGGTCACTGATTTTGGAATTGCGCGCATTACCGATTCCAGCAAGACCAAAACCGGCCTCGTGTTGGGGACGCCCAGCTTTATGTCCCCGGAGCAGCTCGCCGGTAAAAAGGTGGATGGACGCTCGGATCTCTATTCGCTTGGTGTCATGCTGTTTCAGATGCTGGCCGGCGTATTGCCATTCCGTGGCGAGTCCATGGCAGAACTGATGTACAAGATCGCCAACGAGGAGGCGCCTGATATTCGCAGCGTGCGCGCAGAGTTGCCGGAGAGCCTTGCCAACATCGTCGCGCTGTCACTGAGTAAGCTTCCTGAGACTCGGTATCAGGATGGAGGTCAGTTTGCGGCCGACTTGCGCGCCGTACTGGCGGATCTGGCCACAGGGGCGCAACCAATTCGCCCGGTAGAGAAATTGGCTGGTGCAGGTGCCGGTTCTCAATTGCCTGTGCGGCATTCCGTGCCTGCTTCTGTCGATTTTGAAAAAACAGCGCTATCCTTCAGGCCTGACGCGAAGAAGCTTGGCACTGGCGTTACAAGTACCGATATCGAGATATAGTTCAACCCGCAATGATTTATACGATTTGCTCGAAAACTGATCCAGGCCGAGCCAGGGAAAACAACGAAGACTCGGTGGCCTACCATCAGGCCACCAATTTGAGCGTGTTGGCGGATGGAATGGGAGGCTACAACGCCGGTGAAATCGCCAGTGGGATGGCAACCGCATTTATCAAATCGGAAATGGCCCGATGGTTGTCAGAGACCGGCAACAACGCCACTTCGCGGGAGATCAAGCGCGCATTGGAAATTTGCGTTGAAAATGCCAACAGATCTATTTTCAACGCGGCCAGTTCCAACGCCCAGTACTCCGGCATGGGGACAACGCTGGTGGTTGCCGTATTTCAGGACACCAGGCTATTGCTGGGGCATATTGGCGATTCCCGGTGTTATCGGCTTCGAAGCGGCGAATTGATGCAAATTACCAAAGACCATTCATTGCTGCAGGAACAAATCGACGCTGGCCTGCTGACCCCGGAGCAGGCCGCAACGTCTTCCCACAAAAACCTGGTGACCCGTGCACTTGGCGTTGAGGATGCCGTGATGCTTGAGCTCAATGAGCATTCCATAGAGCCGGGCGATCTGTACATGATGTGTTCTGATGGACTCTCCGATATGGCAAATGATGCGGAAATAGCGGTTATTCTCGAAAGCCAGATGTCAATTGAGCAAAAAGCGGAGCGTCTGATAACTGTTGCGAATGAGCATGGTGGGCGCGATAACATCACTGTATTGCTGGTGCAAGCCGGTGCCAATGGCAAAAGACGCGGTTTAATGTCCAGATTGCTGAGAAAATAGTGGTCTCATGAGTTTTCCAATTACAAATTTCAGGAACAGGAGTCGGTCATGCCAAAAATGATCGTGTCGATTGATGGGGTTGTTATCAAGGAAGTCCAGTTAACAAAGGACCGCACAACCTTGGGTCGGCGCCCTTATAACGACATTGTCATTGACAATCTGGCGGTCAGTGGCGAGCATGCTGTGCTGCAAATGACTGGCAACGATGTCCATCTCGAAGATTTAAACAGTACCAATGGCACCTATGTAAATGGCAAGGCGGCCCGGAAGCAGTTGCTCCAAAACGGGGACATCGTTGAAGTCGGCAAGTACAAAATCAGGTTCGTGAATGAAGCCGTCGAGCAGGGTTTTGAGAAAACCATGATGGTCAGGCCCGGCACGGGCGCGGTCATAGCTGCGCCTGCGTCTGTCTATCCTGCGGGTGCCGCCCTGGCTACAGCGGCTGCAGGCTCAGCGCACGCAGCCATCAAGGTTCTGTCGGGTGCGGCGTCGGGTCGGGAGGTTCCTATAACAAAAGTTGTAACAACAATTGGCAAACCGGGCGTCGCGGTCGCGGCAATTACCAGACGCTTCAACGGGTATATGGTTCATCATGTGGAAGGGGCAGGCAATCCAACGCTCAACGGCAATCCCATCGGCGTAGATCCGTTGGTGTTGAAAAACGGAGATCTGATTGAACTAGCGGGCACGCAAATGCAGTTTGTTCAAACCTGAGCGCCGTATTGGGTTCGTCTGACTGCTGCGGCGGCCAGGTTTTCGCATTGCGGGGATTTCATGAAGTCACTCCTGAAACACTGGCCCCGCATTGTTGTCACGCTGTTTCCACTACTGTTTGCATTGCTGCACGCCGTGGGACTCGCGCCCATTGGCGTGCTGCAGCGGCGTCGACGAAATGGTGAAAAACCCCGACAGCTACAGCATGAAAGCCGCCAATAAAGGCCTGACTGTCATGTTTTGCAATATGAACGGCTTCACCAAGATGTCTGAACGGATGGCACCTATTGATTTGCAAGGCCAGTTGTCCTCAGAATCGGCAACAGAATTAAAAACTTGGGGCGCTTTTGTCCCAGCCTACCGCGCGCAGGACTGGGACCACTCGGATGTGCTATTGCTCAACTTATTGCGCGCAAATGCGAAAAAATACCTTTACCAACTCTACGCAATGCGGATAGCCTCCATTCGGATGCGTGCGTATGATGCAACATGGAATGGTGCAATAAATTTTCAAACCAAGTGAGAAACTGCAATGAAAGTACGGGTGCTGGGCTGCTCAGGCGCAATCGCCAAAGACTGCCGAACCACGTCTTTTTTAATTGACAGGGACGTCCTGATTGATGCCGGCACCGGTGTTGGCGATTTGACACTTGACGAGATGCGCGGCGTCGACCATGTGTTTCTGACTCACTCCCATCTGGATCATGTTGCAGCCCTCCCGTTGATGGTGGACGCCATCGCTGCCCGGCGTACTTCACCGGTGCAAATCCACGCGCTGGCGGGCACCATCGCCGCATTGCAAACGCACATATTCAACGGTGTGATATGGCCTGATTTCAGCCGTATTCCCAGCCTTGAGTCCCCCTTCATTTCTTTTCATGAAATCCAGACTGGCCAAACCCTGGTACTAAAAGGCAAGGTGATCGAGGTATTGCCTGCAGTTCATACCGTGCCGGCGGTCGGCTATGCAATCACGGGCGGCACAGGCTGCTGGGTATTTACCGGCGATACCGAGCGCAATCCGGCTTTTTGGAAGCGGGTGAACGAACTTGAAGTTGCCATGCTGGTCATCGAAACGGCTTTCAGCAATCGCGAAAAAGACCTGGCCAAATTGAGTTTGCACCTTTCCCCAGTGGTGCTGGCCAACGAGCT
Organism: Rhodoferax sp.; assembly: GCA_031392805.1. GTDB lineage: Bacteria > Pseudomonadota > Gammaproteobacteria > Burkholderiales > Burkholderiaceae_C > JANYCG01. The sequence goes on from JANMVO010000119.1 coordinate 10,407, forward strand.
TGATTTCATTGCGAAAGATAAAAAATACCCGATCTACATCACGCACACCAAGCCAGCTGAGACCGCCCTCATCATGGCGGAAATCCAGAAATTTGACGAGACCTCAATCAACGGGCCTAACGTAACTCATGATATTCGCTGGCTGCGGGCCGGTCAGGAATTCGAGTTATGAGTGCGGTCATGAAGCCCGGTGGGGCCGACAAGGTGATCGATCCAGCCTTTTCCGACTCCAACAAGTCGCCGCTGGAGAAGAGGGGAATGACATTTGAGGCGCTGTTTTACAGGCAGCTTCAGGAGGTGACGGCCCGCATTCATGAAACAGAAAACGTTGAGCAGATCATGCTGGAGGCCAGCCAGGATATTTGCAAACTGTTAAACGCTGATCGCCTGACCTTGTATACCGTGAATGACGACAGAACCGCCATCATCTCCAAGGTCAAGACTGGGCTCAGCAACAGCCGCGCACTCAAACTGCCGATTACCCCGCAAAGCATTGCAGGCTATGCGGCTTACAGCCGCAAGATTCTCAACATTGTTGATGTCTACGATGATGATGCGCTCAAGAATATTTATCCGACGCTGACATTCCTCAAAGAGGTTGACAATCGTTCTGGCTACCGCACACGTGAAATGCTGGTGGCACCCATTCTTGAAGGAGACATTCTTCACGGCGTGTTGCAGGTGATCAATAACAAGGGTGGCCGGCCGTTTGGCGAACTGGACGTGGAAGGCGTCTCGCGCCTTTGCAAGACGCTTGCCACTGCGATTCGACAGCGTGTCAACAAGGCGGAGGGAAGCCCGAGAAAAATGGCAACCAAATACGACGGGTTGCTGACAGATGGTGTGATGACGGCGGCCGAGCTCCAGCAATGCTTGCTGGAGGCGCGGGGCGAGGGCAAATCCGTTGAGCACTTGCTGATGGCCAATTACAAAATCCGGCCGGTCCAGATTGGTCCTTCACTGGCTAAATTCTTCGGCGTTCCTTATGAACCCTTCGACTCGGGGCGTGTTCGCTCCGAGATGCTCCATGCGCCGTTGAAGCGCGAGTTTGCTGAGGAGCAGGGGTGGCTACCCCTGGAGGAGTCGCCTGAAGGGCTGGTCATCATGTGCGTGGACCCCGAGGCCGTGCGCGGGTCCCGGGTGGTGCCTCAGGTCTTTCCGCGAATTACCAAATTTGCCTACCGTGTCACGACACTCACCGAGTTCCAGGAAACCCTGGCGCAGGTGTTCGGTGCCGGGGTGGAAGGTGGTTCCATTGACGAGTTGCTTGCTGACATGGACATCAGCGCGATGGACGACGGCGCCAACGATGACTCGCTGGAATCGGCCGCCGCAGACAACGAGTTGGTCAAGTTTGTCAACAAGGTCATCATTGACGCCTATAACCTGAAAGTGTCGGACATCCATATTGAGCCGATGCCTGGCAAGTTGAAAACAGGGATTCGCTTTCGCATTGATGGCAGCCTGATGCCTTACATCGAAGTGCCGGCGCATTTCCGCCAGGCCATGGTGACGCGCCTGAAAATCATGTGCGACCTCGACATCTCTGAGCGCCGCAAGCCGCAGGACGGCAAGATCAAGTTCAAAAAATACGGCCCGCTGGACATAGAACTTCGGGTGGCCACCATCCCCTCATCCGGCGGCGTGGAAGACGTTGTGATGCGGATTCTGGCCGGTGGCGAACCGATTCCGATGGACAAGCTGGGGCTGACGCCGCACAACAAGGAACGCATTGAGGCCACCATCAGCAAGCCCTATGGCCTGTTCTATGTGTGTGGCCCAACCGGCTCTGGCAAAACCACCACCTTGCACTCCATCCTGAAATTTCTCAACAAGCCCGAAACCAAAATCTGGACCGCCGAAGACCCGGTCGAAATCACCCAAAAAGGCCTGCGTCAGGTCCAGGTCAACAAAAAGGCCGGCATTGACTTTGCACTCATCATGCGGGCGTTTCTTCGGGCCGACCCTGACATCATCATGGTGGGCGAGTCGCGCGACAAGGAAACTGTGTCAATGGGGGTTGAAGCGTCGCTGACCGGCCACCTGGTGTTCTCGACCCTGCACACCAATTCAGCGCCTGAATCGATTACCCGTCTGCTGGACATGGGCATGGACCCCTTCAACTTTGCCGACGCACTGCTTGGCATTCTGGCCCAGCGACTGGCCAAGAAACTCTGCGACTGCAAAGAAAGCTACGTGCCGGATGGCTCGGAATTGAAACGGTTTTTGGCCGAGTATGCAGAAGAACTGCGTCATTCCAAAGACTGGAGGGCTGACTACGAAGGCGAAACCCAAAAACTGCTGGACAGCTGGGTTGAACTCTACGGCAACGACGGCCAGCTCAAGTTTTACCGGGCCAAAGGCTGCAATAAATGCAACAACACCGGCTACAAGGGGCGAATCGGCCTGCACGAATTGCTGATTGCTGACGACGCAATCAAAAAACTGATTCAAGAGCGTGCCCGCGTCGCCGAGATATTTGCGGCCGCTGTGGAAACGGGCATGCGCACC